>JAAHGR010000255.1:0-7725 GCA_010672425.1 Symploca sp. SIO2E6 | reverse complement strand
CTGCTACAATCCTAAAAGGCTAGGGCTTCACTGAAGGGAAATATCAGCCATGACCAGCTTAACTCAATTGCAACTAGAAGAAATAGAATACCCCAGCAGCGATGGTGAACCAATGGCTGAAAGTGATATCACACGAGAATTGATGATTGACAGTGTTAGGTCATTACAAGCTTATTTTCAGCAGCGACCAGATGTCTACGTCTCAGCTAATTCCTTTATTTATTACGAACGGGGCAATAAAAATGCTTCTGTCTCACCAGATGTCTATGTAGTGAAAGGAGTCCGCAAACGGAAACGAGATAGTTATAAGGTCTGGGAAGAGGGGGGAATTACTCCAGATTTCGTTTTAGAGATTACTTCAGAAACCACTCAGGAAAAAGACCAAAAAATCAAGCCAGATATCTATCGTAAGTTAAACGTATTAGAATATTTTCAGTACGATCCATCGGGACATTATCTCAATCCGATATTGCAAGGGTTGCGGTTGGTAAATGGAGAATATCAGCCGATTAAAGGTGAGATGCTTTCTCCGAGTGATATTACGTTGTACAGTGAAACCTTGGGACTGGAGTTGTGCTTGATATATGGAGATTTGAGATTTCGCGACCCGCAAACAGGTGAGTTGCTCGAAATTCGTCTTGATGTAGAACAACGGCGAAGGGAAGCGGAACTTGGACGAAGGGAAGCCGAATTTGCGCTCACTGAATCAGAGCGCTCGCGAGTTGAAGCTGAACGAGGAAGAACAGAAGCCGAATTTGCGCTCACCGAAGCAGAGCGTGCCCTGGCGAATACGGTGCGTGAGTTGTTAAAGTCTGGGTGTGAGGTGGAACGGGTGGCACAATTAACGGGATGGCCTGTCGAGAGGGTCAAATTAATTCAAAATTCCAAATTATGACTTTGCAGCTGCTACAATCCTAAAAGGCTAGGGCTTCACTGAAGGGAAATATCAGCCATGACCAGCTTAACTCAATTGCAACTAGAAGAAATAGAATACCCCAGCAGCGATGGTGAACCAATGGCTGAAAGTGATATCACACGAGAATTGATGATTGACAGTGTTAGGTCATTACAAGCTTATTTTCAGCAGCGACCAGATGTCTACGTCTCAGCTAATTCCTTTATTTATTACGAACGGGGCAATAAAAATGCTTCTGTCTCACCAGATGTCTATGTAGTGAAAGGAGTCCGCAAACGGAAACGAGATAGTTATAAGGTCTGGGAAGAGGGGGGAATTACTCCAGATTTCGTTTTAGAGATTACTTCAGAAACCACTCAGGAAAAAGACCAAAAAATCAAGCCAGATATCTATCGTAAGTTAAACGTATTAGAATATTTTCAGTACGATCCATCGGGACATTATCTCAATCCGATATTGCAAGGGTTGCGGTTGGTAAATGGAGAATATCAGCCGATTAAAGGTGAGATGCTTTCTCCGAGTGATATTACGTTGTACAGTGAAACCTTGGGACTGGAGTTGTGCTTGATATATGGAGATTTGAGATTTCGCGACCCGCAAACAGGTGAGTTGCTCGAAATTCGTCTTGATGTAGAACAACGGCGAAGGGAAGCGGAACTCGCGCTCACCGAAGCAGAGCACTCGCGAGTTGAAGCTGAACAAGGAAGAACAGAAGCAGAATTGGCGCTCACTGAATCAGAGCGTGCCCTGGCGAATACGGCGCGTGAGTTATTAAAGTCTGGGTGTGAGGTGGAAAGGGTGGCACAATTAACGGGATGGTCTGTCGAGAGGGTCAAGCAATTAAAGATTGAAGAATGAAGATTTTATATTTACCCCATAAATAAATTTTGGTAAAGCTTGATGAGTGTGGTATTATTTTAAATAATGCGATAGGTGTGCACCTGTAGGGTGTAGTCAGGTAAGATATGCGATCACCTACAGTGGTGTCGTAAGCGATCGCATCCTGACCGTAATTTCGGTAGTTAGTGCGTTACGCTGGAGCTAACACTACAAGATCCAGGATGTCAGAATCTACAATACTTTTTACTAGCTATATCCAGTCAATCCAAAGCAATCTCCAACGAGGGAGTGAACGCACCCATTACCCAGCCTTGAAAAATTTACTGGATAATCTCACTGCTGGCATCAATGCAGTGATTGAGGAGAAAGGTAATAAAGCGGGTATTCCTGATTTTACCGTGAGGCGGCGGGAACTGCTAGTTGGTTATGTCGAAGCCAAGGATGTAGGATTAGACCTAACTCAGATTGAGAAAACAGAGCAACTGCAACGATATCGAGAATCGTTAAATGGTAATTTGCTTCTGACTAATTATCTAGAATTTCGCTGGTATGTTGACGGTAAGCTAAGACTGAAGGCTGTTTTAGCAGAACAAGTTGGGGGGGAAATTCAACTCAAAGATACTGTTAAAGTGACAGAGTTAATTGAGGCATTTCTCAACCACAAGGGTGCAGTTATCAGCAGTCCTGAAGACTTGGCGAAGCAAATGGCGCGGTTAACTAAGTCAATTCGACTTGCCACAGAGGAAACTCTGAAAGCTGAAACTCAAGCAGGGGAATTACATCAGCTCAAGCGAGGTTTTAATGAAATTTTACTCCCGGATCTAGATGATCCTGCCTTTGCGGATATGTATGCCCAGAGTATTTCTTATGGGTTATTTGCTGCTAGAGTAGGTCATGCTCAAGATCTAGGGAATCAACCGTTTAACCGCTGCACCGCTGGCACTTATATTCCGGCAACCAATCCCTTCTTAAAGCGGTTATTTAATACCATTGTACAAACAGATTTAATTGGCCAAATCAATTGGGCAATTGATGACTTGGTACAATTGCTGGCGATGGTGAATATGAGCAGTATCTTGGAAAACTTTGGACGCCGAACTCGTACCGAAGATCCGGTAGTTCATTTCTATGAAACCTATCTGGCAGCTTATGACAAAGCCTTACGGAAAAGTCGCGGCGTTTACTATACTCCAGAGCCTGTAGTATCGTTTATAGTTCGCTCCGTTGATGCAATTTTGAAAGAGCGCTTTAATCTACCCTTGGGATTAGCCGATAATAGCAAAGATTCTGTCACTCAGCAACCACGAGTACAAATTCTTGACCCTGCAACTGGTACAGGAACCTTTCTGTATGGGGTAGTGAATCAGATTTATCAGAATCTGGAAGCAATGGAGATGGCTGGAAGTTGGAATCAGTATGTCCAGGAGAATTTGTTGGGGCGTTTGTATGGCTTTGAATTGTTGATGGCTCCTTATGCGATCGCCCATCTTAAACTGGGTTTACAATTACAAGACTTGGGTTATCAATTTTCTGGTAAACAACGCTTGGGAATTTATCTGACAAATACTTTAGATGAAGCCCTGAAAAAGTCAGAAGTATTGTTTGGGCAATTTGTCGCTCAAGAAGCCAATGAGGCTTCAGCGATTAAGCGGGATGTTCCGGTAATGGTGGTATTGGGTAATCCACCTTATGCTTATGAATCAAGAAATACAGGTGAATGGATTAGTGGATTAATTCGCGACTACTATCAAATTGATGGTGAACCTTTAGGTGAACGTAATCCTAAAGGTTTACAAGACGATTATGTAAAATTTATTCGCTTTTTCCAATGGCGTATTGAACAGACTGGTTATGGTGTCTTAGCTTTTGTGACTAATCATGGCTATTTAGATAATCCCACCTTTCGGGGAATGCGTCAGAGTTTGATGCAGAGTTTCACTGATATTTATATATTAGATTTACATGGCAATGCCAAGAAAAAGGAAACTTGTCCTGATGGTTCACCTGATCAGAATATATTTGATATTCAGCAAGGGGTAAGTATTGGAATTTTCATTAAGGAACACAAAAAAGCTAGTCTTGCTCAAGTACACCATGCTGAGTTATGGGGAAATCGTTCTGTCAAGTATGAAATACTCACTTGTGATGATGTGAACAGGATTAAATGGACAGATATTGCCCCCTTATCTCCCGATTATTTATTTACCAAACAAAATACAGAATTTAAAGCTGATTATGATCGTGGTTGGCAAGTTTCGGACATTTTTCAGTTTCAGTCTATGGGAATTACCAGTGGGGATGATGGATTTCTTTATGATTTTTCAGTTAAAGAGCTAAAAGAAAAAATTGATAATGCCTTAAGAGAAACCAAAGTGATTCAGGCAGACAAAACCTTACTGAGAACTCAAAGATGGGCAGCAAGGATTATCAACAAAGACTGGAAATTATCGTTATACCGTCCTTTTGATCAACGCGCTATTTTATATTGTCCCTATATATTGGAGAGAGCAAGAGAAAAATTAGCTAATCAGTTTAAAGAGCAAAATATCGGCTTGATCACGATTAGAAGAACAAGGGAGAGAGCTAATACTCAATTTTTTGTAACTGAAATAATTGCTGATAAGAGTATCATCTCATCAGTAGACAATGCTAATATTTTTCCTCTTTATCAATATCCTGATACTGAAAGTGAACAAGGCAACTTGCTGAGGGATTTACCCGAGAGCGATAGATTTACTTCACCTACTCCCAACCTCTCCTCAGATTTCCTCAACGCCATTCGTGAAAAACTCGGTTATATCCCCACGCCAGAAGCTATATTTTATTACGCCTATGCCATCTTTCACAATCCTACCTACCGACAACGTTATGCCGAATTTCTCAAAATTGACTTTCCTCGCTTACCCTTAACCAGTAATGATGAGCTTTTCCAAGCACTGGGTAAAAAAGGTCAAGAATTAGTAGAACTACACCTGATGAAATCAACAAAGCTTAATCAAATAATCACCAAATATCCCGTGAGTGGCGATAATGCGGTTACTCAAGTTACCTACAAGCCATCACAACAGCGAGTTTATATCAACAAACAGCAATATTTTGAAGGAATAGCCTCTGATGTGTGGACATTTAAAATTGGTGGCTATCAAGTTTTAGATAAATGGCTCAAAGACCGTAAAAAAGCTAAGCGTAGTTTATCCTTTGATGATGTTTTACACTATCAACGTGTAATTGTTGTCCTTAAGGAAACCATGCAACTCATGACAGAAATTGATCAACTCATCCCCAGCTGGCCTCTGGAGTGAAGTTTTTTTGAGATTGGAATTAAGTCGGGCTTGCTGCATAAGTGTGTAATATCATGTTCGGTTGATCACTCTTATATCATGTTCGGTTGATCACTTACACTTTGGTGGCAATAAGGCTCCGAGGCAGGAGGCAGGAGGCTCCGAGGGAAGAAAGAAGGTGGCAAGGTATTCGGGAATTATAACTGTTTATCCTTTCCTTGATATTACTTGTTACTTGTTACTTATTCAGCAGACCCTAAGTCTTTGTTCATACTTCCCCGCGTCCCCGCGTCCCCGCGTCTCCGTGTCATCACCCATTGACGGTAAATCCTCAAACTTATCAATGAAGGTGCAAGGTTTTTGAGCCCATGGATACCAAAACCTTGCACCAGCGTTCCTAGAAACCGGGTTTCTTGCTGTGAATAACGACTCTCATATTAGCATTTTTCCCAAGAAACCCGGTTTCTGGACTGACGCCCTAAGCGTCGTCTAGAGCAACAATACCTGGTAGTTCCTTACCTTCGAGTAACTCAAGACTAGCGCCTCCACCAGTAGAGATGTGGCTCATTTGATCGGCAACACCCACTTTTTCGACTGCAGCAACTGAGTCTCCACCACCAATGATAGTGGTAGCATCCTGCTTAGTCAATTCAGCCATACTATTAGCGATCGCTTCTGTTCCTACAGCAAATTTATCAAACTCGAATACCCCCATCGGGCCATTCCAGATCACGGATTTGCAATCAGCTAAAGCATCCTGGAATACTTTGACTGAATCTGGACCAATATCCAAACCCATCCAACCATCAGGGATTTCTTCAATGCTGACAGTCTGTGACTTGGCATCAGGGGCAAAATTATCGGCAACTACTACATCTGTAGGTAGGAGCAAAGCCACACCCTTCTCTTTCGCTTTCGCTTCCAAAGTCTTGGCCAATTCCAGCTTATCGTCTTCCACCAGAGATTTGCCCACACTCAAGCCACGGGCTTTGTAGAAGGTAAAAATCATGCCGCCGCCAATCAGCAGCTTATCTACTTTCTCTAATAGGGTTTCAATTACGCCAATTTTACTGGAAACTTTAGAACCACCAATAATCGCAGCCAAGGGTTTTTTGGGATTTTCGATGGCGTTTTGCAAATACTCAAGTTCTTTTTCAATCAAGTACCCTGCCACGGAAGGCTTCAGGTAATGGGTAACCCCTTCTGTAGAAGCATGAGCGCGGTGTGCGGTGCCAAAGGCATCATTAACATAAACATCCGCTAGTGCTGCTAGCTGTTGAGTAAATTCTGGGTCATTCTTTTCTTCCCCAGCATGAAAGCGCAGATTTTCCAGTAATGCTACTTGACCATTGGCTAAAGCATTAACTTGAGCAGCAACTGCCTCACCAACACAGTCATCACACATCGTAACTGGCTGTCCCAAAAGTTCAGAGAGACGATTGGCAACAGGCTTCAGACGCAAATCTTCTTTGACTTTTCCTTTTGGACGTCCCAAGTGGCTACACAAGATCACCTTAGCACCCTTTTTGGTTAAATCCTGGATAGTGGGTAAAGCCGCACGGATGCGGGTATCATCGGTAATTGCGCCATTATCATCCAACGGCACATTCAAGTCGGCTCGCACCAATACCTTTTTTCCTGCTAAGTCTGATTCAGATAAAGCTGCTACAGTCTTTTTTGACACGATCAAATTCTCCTTCAATACCGTTCATATTTTACAGAAGTAGGGGTACAAAGCCTATTGGGAATTGTTATTTGTCTTTTGTCCTTTGTCCTTTGTCCTTCGTTGTTTGGGAATCGTAACTTGATCTCCTCGAATCTGCATGGCTATAGATCGAGCGATCGTCGATCAGCTCTTGCCGATCTTATTTCTGACATTGACTAATCGTATAAAATGTTGTTGAATTCCCTAGAACGTCAGAATCCCACGCCCTAAGGCAGGTATGATGATCAACGGATTCCACGTTTTGGTAATACTTGTGATGTTTAATACAGTTTTATTTCCTGTTAACCCCAGTAGAGAAGCCCGTGAAGCGGCTCCCGTCGTTGCTAATATTGTCCAACAGTATGGCAGTCGCTTATTTGTGCTATCGGTAGTAGAGGAAACCCAATCTGAAGAAGAAACTAAAAACCCAGATACCATGACCTCACCAGAGGCAGTGACACAACTGCTTAACGATGCTAAGGCTCTTTTTACCCAGCAAGGTATCGAAGCCGAAACCCTACAACGTCAAGGAATGCCTGCTTTCACTATTTGTGATGTGGCGGACGAGCTTGATGCTAATTTGATTGTCATGGGGTCTCGGGGACTTGGTCTAACGGAGGAAGGTGTAGCAGAAAGTGTCACCAATCGAGTGATTAATTTGTCTCCCTGTCCAGTTTTGATTGTTCCTTAGGTGTTGAGCATAGGAAGCGATTTTTTTTTTATGACATTACGGTAGATTGAGTAACTTTGTGCTAGACTAATTGAAGTGCATCAATGTAGCGCTTATGTCTCAAAAATTTTGACCACCTAGAGAAGCGGCTACAGCGAAGGGGTGTTCATCGGCGAAGGTTGACAAGATGGGAGCAACAGGGCAAAATTGTAGCTATCCGTACTCCGTCTGGTCAAAGGAGGTATGATGTAGAATCTTATCAGAAAAAGAGCGGTGTCATCAAACAAAAAAGGATTTAGGGGTTTTTTGATTA
>JAAHGR010000254.1 GCA_010672425.1 Symploca sp. SIO2E6 | reverse complement strand
CAAGTCCGGTAAGATACTCTAGTCCACATAGTCTCAACCGCTTATCACTCTTATCACTAACAAAATGCTTGAGAGCAGATAACCGTTGTAATCCATCTACAACTAACCATTTTTCCTCATCAGTGGCTGCTAAACTAGTCAGCAAACATTGACCCCATGTCACCATGTCTGCTAAGCTATCCCCCTCACCATCACCTCAAACCCTAGATATTGAGGAAGAATGGACTCCGACCCTACCCCCAACTGATTTAATTTTTGACGACGGAGAAGCATTGGAAAGTAACCGCCATCGCATCGCTATGAATGTTCTGATTGAAGCTGTTCATCAAGCTTATCAAGAACGAGATGATTATTTTGCTGGTGGCAATATGTTCGTTTATTACAGTAGCCAACAAGTACGAAATCGGGAGTTTAAGGGACCAGATTTTTTTGTAACCTTAGATGTCGATGGGACAATAGAGCGTCAAGGTTGGGTAGTTTGGGAAGAAGCAGGACGTTATCCTGATGTGATTGTGGAGTTGATGTCACCAACGACAGCTTCTCAGGATAAGGGCAAGAAAAAAGACCTTTATGAGCAAACTTTCAGAACCAGGGATTATTTTATCTACGATCCCTTTGATAAGGAATCATTACAAGGTTGGCATTTAGGAGTAAATTTACGCTATGAAGCGATCGCACCAGATGAGAGGGGATGGTTGTGGTGTAAGAGTTTGGGATTGTGGTTAGGAACTTGGGAAGGAACACTCACTAAGGAAAAAGCCCATTGGTTGCGCTTTTACGATCGCGACGGTAATTTAATCAAGTTAGGTCAAGAGTTAGCAGAACAGGAGCGTCAACGAGCTCAACAGGAGCATCAACGGGCTCAACAACAGCAACAACGAGCTCAACAGGAGCAACAACGAGCAGAACAGGAGCATCAACGGGCCCAACAACAGCATCAACGAGCTGAACAAGCTGAACAAGCTTTAGAAGAGTTACGCGATCGCCTCCAACAAATGGGTATTGATCCTAATCAGATTGGCTAATCTATTTGTGGAACTTCGCATCCTGCCTGTCCTTATTTTCCAACAACTGGCAAGATGCCAGTTCCACCAACCCACATCTGTTCTTAACAAGGGGCTTAATATCAAGGAAAGGATAAACAGTTATAATTCCCTCCCACCTTGCAACCTTCTTTCTTCCCTCCTGCCTCGGAGCCTCCTGCCTCGGAGCCTTATTGCCACCAAAGTGTAAGTGATCAACCGAACATGATATAAGCCCCTTTGTTAAGAACTCATCCAATTGAACCTCTATTGGTTGCGATCACAATCACTTTTTGCTATTCTTACTAAGAATGGGATAGGTGTGCGCATATAAACTATTCTCTCCCTTTTCAGCCATCATCACTACCGATTCTAGATCCCCGACTTCTTCTTCCGGTTTGCTGAGGGTTGGATTGCGTTAACCGGGAGGTTATGGCAGGGCGGGTTTTGCTCCCAATATTCGGGTCAAATAGCCTAGATTATCCCTAAACCCGCCCCTACAAGAGATGCATAAAAGTGGGATTGCTCCACAATCTGAGTAATTAGCGCCCAGGACAAATGTACCAGTAGAAATAGCAATTAGGGCGAATTATCTGTATAAATACGGAGACCTGTACTACTAGCGTGGCATACCTAAAATTGTGTAATATATTTTCTCTCTATCCCCATCTTCCTTGTCTTCCTTGTCCTCCAAGTCCTCCCTCCCCATCCCCGACAAATTAGTCGTGCTAAGCCAGTAGGGTGTTGGCTTCAACTTGATTAATGTATTAAACTCAGTAACATATAAATCAGTATTTTCCTCGATATTAAAAGGTATCATTTATTACCATCAAGGCAAAAAAGGGATCATCCCACAGCATTCAGCCAAAAAGCTGAGAGCTAATTATTTTTATACTGATCTACCTACTTAAAAGTTTTTTCAGGAGATTTCTACCTCATGGCCAATCACAAATGGCACTTATATCTAGAGAATCAGTCCAGTATTCTTAGAAAACTGGTTCCTAGTGAAGACAACCATAAAATATCAGCATTTTCCCCAAAAAAAACCTGTTTCTGGCCTATTGCTCTCTCCCTTGGTCTTGCACTCATTCCTCATCAGGTACAGGCTCAGGCACAAGTCAGGATACAAAAAACAACTAGAGAAGCCTTTGCAGAGGCATTAACTATCAAATTTGAGCCTCCTCCAGAAAAAGACAAACCAACTAACACCGTAGGAGGAGGAACCCGTGGATGGGGAGGAGAAGGAGGACAAGGGAGACAAGGAGGATAAGGGAGACAAGGGAGATGGGGAAAGAAAACGTAGGCTTATTCGAGCGGTATTGCCACATCTCCCTGCTCCCAATTCCCAATTCCCAATGCCCAATGCCCAATTCCCCATTCCCCATTCCCTTTTACCGACCATGAGAGTGTTTATGACCTAGATGGAAACGCTATATTATTATTTTGCTAACTTTCAGTGATGCCTTCCCCGTGATTGCAATTTATCCAGGTAGCTTCGATCCCATTACCCTAGGACACCTCGATATCATAGAGCGTGGCTGTAAGCTTTTTGATCAGGTAATTGTTGCTGTACTGCGCAATCCAAGTAAATCCCCCTTATTTACTGTGCAGGAGAGAATTGAGCAAATTAGCCTATCGACCCAACATTTGTCTAATCTAGAAGTAGATAGTTTTATTGGTCTGACTGTGGAATATGCCAAACTTAAAAATGCAAGAGTGTTGCTGCGGGGACTACGGGTACTGTCAGACTTTGAGGGGGAACTTCAAATGGCTCACACCAATGAAACTCTCTGGAATGAGATTGAAACCGTTTTCCTTGCCACTTCTAACGAGTATAGTTTTTTAAGTAGTAGCGTAGTGAAAGAGGTTGCCAAATTTGGTGGCTCTGTCGCTCATCTTGTTCCTCCACAGGTTGCCCTGGATCTTTGCCGATGTTACACCGAGACTCCCCTGGAATAGACTCTCCCAAAAATGATACCGCAGCGGTAACAACACCAAGAGCGTCGAACCCCAATCAACCGAGTGAACCTCCTCCAAATGCCGAGCGAGGTATCGATATCCAGCAAGAACTCAATCGGCTGGAAGATATGCTGTTTGAGAGTCCCCACATCCCCCTAACCAAACGCACGCTGGTTGATGAGGAGATGTTTCTGGCTCAGCTGGATTTGGTACGGGAGAATCTGCCTCATGCTTTTAAGGCGGCAGAAGAACTCGTCCACGAGAGGGAAACGATCCTTATGCAAGCCGACGAATATGCTCAGGAAATTGTGGAAGTAGCTGAACGACGTGCTAATCAGCTGTTGGATGAAATGGGTATAATTCAACAGGCAGAACTTGAAGCTAAACAAATCCGCCAACAAGTCAGCCAAGAGTGCGAAACACTTAAGCAGCAAACTCTGGCTGAAATTGATAGGATGCGCCAGCAAGCCAAGCAGGAACTCGAGCAAATGCACCAACATGCTCTAACAGAATGTGAGGAGATTCAAAATGGTGCTGATGACTACGCTGATTCAGTACTCATCAACATTGAGCAGCAGTTGAATGACATGCTCAGGGTGATTCGCAATGGACGTCAGCAACTAAAATATAATGCCCCAGAAGAAACCAGGCAACCGGGAACAGGTAGCAAGGAGAAGGGAACGGGAAAAGATGGGTAAACGAAAAGAGGATGGGGAAATGAGTAAGTAGGTTTTGGGAGAATAAGTAACAAGTAATAAGTAACAAGGAATGAAGCATTTATCCTAAGACCAACGAAAGATTAGAAATTGGAAAGCTCAATTTCTTCTCGATCAAAAGCCAGCTTTAACAGCTTACGTAAAACTCGTTGTACATGAAGGTGCTTTCCCGGCTTGACTTTGGTTAAAGTAAGAAGCAACAGTTGATCTTTCTCAAAGTTTTCCAATCCTTCCACTTGTGTCGGTTCTAGGACATCTGGCTCCTTCATCTTTAACTCTTCCCCTACCTCCTGGATGATCTTGCACAAATGTTCCAAGTTACATCGATAAGACACGGAAATTTCGACCGTTGCATAAATATAGTCTTTGGAGTAGTTGACAATTGAACCAATCTCTCCATTGCTAATAATCTGTAATTGACCACTAGGATGCCTGATACGGGTTGTTCTGAGTTCAATCGCTTCCACAACTCCTTCAACAGTCCTCTCTTCTTCTCTCCCAGCCTCAATGTAGTCACCTACCAAGTAATAGTTTTCAAATATGATAAAAAATCCGCAAACAACATCATTGATTAAGGCTTGCGCTCCTAAACCAACGGCTAGTCCCAGGATACCTGCACCCGCTAAAATCGGTCCAGGGTCGATGTTGAGCAACTTGAGGATAGAAATCACAGCACAAAAGTAGACTAAGTACTTCAATAAACTCTTGGCTAAGGGGATGAGGGTTTGTCGTCTTTTCTTCTGTTCATCGGTCAAATTTTTCGGTTTTAACACCAACTCCTCAAGGACAAAGTAGGAGACTTGGATTAACACCTGGCTAATGAAGATGACAGCAATTATTTCAGTAATTATGTTAGTGTAATTAGCCAGCCAAGCGATAAACTCGATTTCCGTAGATACCAGGGTGGCGATGGAGATGTAGATGATGTATTGTAGAAATTTTTGTAAGAGAATAATTAAATGACGGAAACGCTCATAGAGACGTAGGGGATGTCGAGGATCAGAGTATCGAGTACTGAAATGATCTAGGGTATCAATACCAATAGAAATGGCTTTAATTACCAGGGAACCAATCGTAATTGCCACATAAACTTTCAAAGGAATATACAAATAATTTTCAACAATATCTGGGATCGGGAAAAGTTGAACTAATAGCAGTGCTGTAGTAATCCAGATAGTAATATTAAGGTTGTTTTTTAAGTGGTAAAAAAAATCAGCAATGCTCTCATCATTAGCATCAATGTCGTCATAATTTTGGGCACGGATACTAAGCAGATCAATTAACTGATTGAGTTTGGGAAGACTCAGCTTAACCAAGAGCAGTATCATCACACTTTTGAGGGTGGAAATGGCTAGTGTCAACCAAAATTGAGGTGGAATAATCTGAATTAAATTTGATTGAAATTTGGTAACACTTCTTCCTTGGTAAATAACCAAGCCATTCACCACAATCGTAACCAGGCACAACAATGCACCAGTCAAGGTCACAATTTTTCTGATAATCTGATGCTGCCTGGTAAAACGCTGAGTATAGTCCTTAAACCTATTCAGGGTAGTCAAGTTATGAAAAACGATTCCCAGAATCCGGTTAAGCAGTATAGTTACAAAAATTAGTACACCAACTTCTGCAACAATAATTAAAATATCCATCATTTTGTCATCTTCCTTTTGGACTGAAGTCCAACTACTGCTCATTACTCATTACTCATTACTCATTACTTAAACAAGGTGTATCTAAAATCTTGCGTAAATCATCATCAGGAATTTTGGCTTGTTCTAGCAGTGGTAACCAACTTAAGGTGGGAGTAAACCATACTTCTTTGCTCCCATCTGCTAATTCTTGTCCTGTCCAAACCAAACCAACTAAATGACCTTGTTCATTAAAGACTGGTCCTCCGGAAGAACCAGGGCCAACGGTATCAGCTTGTTCAGCAGGAATAGTAGCAATAATTGACATAGCCTGGTACCTATTTTCTTGAGGAATACGAGGGTCAGGGTCAAGCAGTAGCTGTGGTTGAGCATCCCGTACTATGGCTTCCACTGTTACCGCTGGATAAATACCAGCAACATGGCTTTGAATCGTTACCGCTTCCCCTCGCTGGACAGGAACTGTTGATAAACAAGGGGGTGTAATGGGAGTTTCTGCCAATTCATCGGCATCTAGTTTGACAATAGCTAGTTCCAAGTCACGATCAACAAAGAGTAATTGTTCTAAGGGAACAGAATTAATCGATAAAGACCCATCAGGCGTTGATGGTTTAAATGTTATCCATTGAGTAAGATCGTAGGGAATACAGCTATCATCTTTAGTAAGACTTACCTCGTACATTTGGTCATCGGTATTGTGGGTTTCAAGGTTGAAATTCCCAGGACAAATCCAAGAATCAACTAATGAATTAGTGACATCGCCTAGTTCATAGGTAAGCAGTTGTTCTTCTGGGGACAAATTAAATTCTCCCCAAAGTAACAGAGCAGCATAAGTTGCGATATGCCAATTAGTGAGGACTATGCCGTGACCAAGGTATACCCCAGAACCGGAACCTAGGGGTGGGAATTCAGCTGATTGATCTGGTCTTATCTGTAAGATACCCGTAGCATTGATGTCAACAACTTCGACAAACTTTTTAGGGGGAATATGAGCTTGACCAACTAAGACAAAAAGGCTGCTAGCGGTACTGATAGCTAAGAATAATAAGGGTCGCTTCATAAGTAATGAGTAATGAGTGATGAGTGATGAGTAATGAGCAGTAGTTGGACTTCAGTCCAAAAAGAAGATGACCAAACAATTCTAAAATCCAAAATCTAAATAAATCTAAAATCTAAAATCTAAAATAGTTTCTTGAGAGTAATGAGCTAGTTATCCTTGATTAAGCTGTTTACCAATTCCCAATTCCCAATTCCCAATTCTCAATCCCCATATTGAATACGATAAATCCGATTGTTGGCTTCTTCTGTGAACAAAAGACTACCATCCGGTAATACTAGTAAACCTACTGGGCGTCCCCAGGTATTTGGCCCTGAGGGATTGATTAAAAAACCAGTGAGAAAGTCTTCATAGTAGCCTTGAGGTCGTTGGTTGGTATCAAAAGGAACAAACACAATTTTGTAGCCAGTACCCTGGTTACGGTTCCAGGAACCGCGAAAGGCAACAAAGGCTCCGTTGTGATATTTTGGGGGAAAGGTTGCTCCATCGTAAAATTGTAGTCCCAAGGCTGCTGAATGAGCTTGGAATAAAACATCCGGTGTCTGAGTTTGAGCTACTAAATCAGGACGTTTACTTTGACCATTGTTGGTTTGACGAGGTTCGAGCAGATTTGGTGCCAAGTAAGCGTAAGGCCAACCGTAGAATTCCCCTTGGCGAATGCGGGTGAAGTAGTCGGGTACTAAGTCATCTCCCATACCATCCCGTTCATTAACTGTAGTGTATAGTTCACCAGTGACAGGGTGAAAGTCAAGTCCAACGGGGTTACGCAATCCGTAGGCAAAGGTTTCTTGCTGGGAACCATCTAAGTTCATTACCTGGACAGAAGCGCGGGGTAGGGGTTCTTCATCTACATTAGAACGAGAGCCAATGGAAACGTAAAGTTTCTGTCTATCGGGGGAGGCAACAACATTCCTTGTCCAGTGTTGGTTATAGCCACCAGGGGTAAGAGCCGCAATTTTTTCTCCTCTGCCAGAGAGTTGTTCTTGACCTTTATTATAAGGAAACCGTAGTACTGCACCTGTGTTACCCAAAAAGAAAAAGTTGTTGGCAAATGCCATACCGAAGGGGATATTGACCCCATTTTGTTCACTAGCAAAGGTTTGATTGACATCAGCGGCACCATCACCGTTACTATCCCGCAGAAGACGAATGCGGTTTTTTCTGGTTTCTGTAACTAGTACATCTCCACTAGGAGTCAGCGCTAACCACCGGGGACCCTCTAAACCATCAGCATAGACATTAACCTTAAAACCCATAGGTACTTTCAAGATCGGGTTTTGGGGTATGGCTACAACTTGGGGTCTTTTGAAGGCGCTGTTGGTAGCAAAGGGTTGAGGCAAACTATCAAGAGTGATGTTGATTGGTTGAGAGTTCAGCGTCTCCGTAGCTATCAGGTTTTTCGTCCCAACAGCAACCTTCGGTGGCGTTTGAGCATCAGTAGATTGTTCTGAAGCTGAAATAGTTGAGGTATGAGTCGAGCCACATGCTGCTGCCATGGTCACTAACAGCATGAACATCAGGATCTGCCAGGGTTTCATTAGGTTTAGGTGTTAAGTAGATCGGTAATATTAAAGTGAACTGGTGAAGGTCGTCATTTGTCATTTGTCATTTGTCATTTGTAAGGGTTTGAGCCGTATTTACGTTTTGTAACATAGTTCAGTTTCCTTTCACCTACCTACTTAGGTGGTAGGGATTTCCCCGTCATCTTTCTTGTCTTCCTTGTCTTCCTTGCCTTCCTTGCCTTCCTTATCCCCCTTGTCCTCCTTGTCTCCCTTGTCTCCCTACTCCCAGCCCCCCTGCTCATATACCATATTATGAAACCAAAACATTTAAATAAATGTTGCCGACTTTGAAATATAGCGTTACAATCATTAACATAAGAACAATGACTAGGACATATTCACCATGACTGAAGAAAAAAAGGCTAAGTTTGGTTTGACCAAATTTGCTGAAACTTGGAATGGTCGTTTAGCTATGTTGGGTTTTGCTATTGGTTTAGCGACCGAACTATTAACTGGTCAGGGTATTTTGCATCAAGTTGGTTTGATGTAATCAGCACCAACTCACTACTGATTGATTTAATTTGACACGGGAGGTATTAACTATGATGCAACAACAGGAAGCTAAGTTTGGTTTGACTAAATTTGCCGAAGTCTGGAATGGTCGTTTGGCGATGCTGGGTTTTCTTGCCTTCGCTACCGAACTCCTAACTGGTCACGGTATTCTGCACCAAGTTGGTTTGATGTAATTGGTTAGCTATCAGCTATCAGCTTTTTGGCTGAATGCTGAAGTGTTAATTAAATGATGAAGAAGCAACTTCTTGAAGATGCTCCTGAATCGGCTAACTAAATTTACGTCAACTTAACTACCGTCGGATATCCGGCAATAGACTATTGCAATCAGAAAGAAATTTAGGCTGAAGGCTCTCTCCTTCAGTCTAAATTAGCTGTTTGAATGTATAATTTAGAATGGAAAATGATATTGGGTGTAGGCGATCGCTAATCCGCAAGGTTATCCAAAGGGCGGGTTTTGTATTAAGGATATCCTTGATGTCCCAATCATATCCCTAAACCCGCCCCTACGAGTTCACGTCATTGTATTCCCAATTCCCAATTCCCAATTCCCAATTCCCAATTCTCATGGATATTTTAATCGTTGAGGATGAATCAGAAATCGCCAAACTCATCCAGCTAACCTTAGAAAGAGAAGGGTTTAACTGTTGCTGTTGCGGTGATGGATTAGAAGCATTGCAGGCATTTCGGCAGCAACAACCGGATGTCATTATTTTGGATTTGATGCTCCCTCATTTAGATGGACTAGAGGTCTGTGCCAGAATTCGCCAACAGCAGCCGGGAGCCAAAGATCCCTATATATTGATGTTAACTGCTAAAGGTGAGGAAATTGACCGGGTGATTGGTCTATCGACAGGTGCAGATGATTACCTGGTTAAACCCTTTAGTCCGACAGAACTAGTTGCTAGAGTAAGAGCCTTACTACGACGTAGTCTGCGTCACGGGGGAGGACATTTAATTTACCGCACTCAACATTTTACTGTTAATGTAGATCAACATACTGCGGAACGACATCTAGAGCAGGGTCACTCAGAAGCACTAGAGTTAACTACCTTAGAATTTAATCTCTTAGCAACATTTATCAGTCAGCCTAGTAGAGTTTGGAACCGCACTCAGTTAATTGACAAACTGTGGGGAGATGACTTTTTTGGTGATGAAAGGGTCGTAGACACCCATGTAGCGCGACTGCGGAAAAAAATTGAGCTAGATCCGGCACATCCCCAGTTTGTGAAAACGGTAATTGGGGTCGGTTACAAGTTTGAGGATGAAGGGGTTTGATTTTCTTGAGATTATGGGGAATGGGGAATTGGGGAATGGGGAATTGGGGAATTGGGAATTGGGAATTGGGAATTGGGAATTGGGAATTGGGAATTGGGAATTGGGAATTGGGAATACAGACGCGATAGCATCCCTTCCAATATAAAATGAGGAACAAATTCCGTATCCTTGTAGGGGCGGGTTTAGCGTAACCCTTATCGCATTTAACGATAACTGTTGCACAAAACCCGCCCTAGCGATAACCTTGCGGTTGGTTACATTAACCCAATATGTTATATCAATTCCGGCTACATTGGGATAATATTCGTAATGTAGGGGCGCAAAGCTTGCGCCCTCCAGCATCTATGTTTTCTAACCAGAAAGCCAGATTTTTAATCATTCCGATGCAACCGGAATT
>JAAHGR010000253.1 GCA_010672425.1 Symploca sp. SIO2E6 | reverse complement strand
TCACATAACCATTACCACCTCCAGAAGAACTCCTAAGACCCCCTGGTTCGACTCCCGCAGTTCCCGAAGTCCCTGAAGAGGTAATTCCCAAGAAGATTACGATCAAACGGTTTGAATTCATCGGCAATACTGCCTTGAGTGATGAAGAATTAGCCCAAGAGGTTGAGGAATTCACCGGTAGTCCGATTACTTTTGCCGAACTTCTAAGTGCTCGTACAAAAATCACTGAGTTGTATACCAGTAATGGTTATGTGACCTCCGGTGCCTTTATCCCTCCTCAATCACTTACAGAAACTACCATAACCATCCAAATCGTTGAGGGGGGGTTAGAAGATATTGAGGTAAATGGCACTCGCCGCCTGTTTCCTGGATACGTGCGATCGCGCCTAGAAATTGCCACGGCTAAACCATTGAATGTCAATAAGTTACTCGAAGCCCTACAGCTTCTGCAACTCGATCCACTAATTGAAAATATCTCTGCTGAACTCTCTACCGGCTCAAGTCCAGCTACTAGTTTACTCATAGTTAATATCACTGAGGCTAATACTTGGCTCTATGAGGTCTTTGTCAATAATGGTCGTTCTCCTAGTGTTGGTAGCTTCCGCCGAGGTTTTACTATTGGGCAAGCTAACTTACTGGGAGTCGGAGATCGTTTGACCTTCGGTTATACCAACACAGATGGTAGCAATGAAATAGATACCAGCTATACCATCCCATTCAATCCTCGCAATGGTACGTTGAGCTTAAGCTACGGTAATACTTCCAGCAAAGTAATTGAGCCACCCTTCGATATTCTTGATATTGAATCTTCTTCCCGCTACTTCGATATCACCATCCGTCAACCGATAGTACAAACACCTACCCAAGAATTCGCCCTTGCTTTGACAGGTACTCGCCGGGAAACTGACAACTCCCTATTAGGAATTCCCTTTCCCCTCTCCGAAGGAGCAGATGATCAAGGACGCACCCGTGTCTCGTCCCTGGGATTCTCTCAAGAATGGACTAAAAGGAGTGCGCAAGAAGTTTTAGCGCTGCGATCCCAGTTTAATGTAGGTATCGGTGCCTTTGATGCTACCCTTAATGATCCTGCTCCTGGAACAGGTGAACCGATTCCCGACAGCCGCTTTTTCTCCTGGCGAGGACAAGGGCAGTGGGTAAGACTCTTAGCACCAGATACTATACTGTTAATTCGAGGTGACATGCAGCTAGCGACCACATCTCTACTACCAATTGAACAATTTGGGCTAGGTGGTCTAGGAAGTGTCCGGGGTTACCGTCAGTTTAGTTTGCTTGCGGATAATGGGGTATTTGCTTCTGCCGAGGTACAACTGCCGATTTTACGAATTGGCTCAGAAGGTCTTTTGCAGTTAGCTCCTTTTGTTGATGTCGGGACAACCTGGAATACCGATAGAGCAGATCCTGACCCCAACAGCCTAGTTTCAGCTGGATTAGGGTTGGAGTTGCAACTAGGCGATAGCTTCAATGCTCGTTTTGATTGGGGCATTCCCTTAATTTCTGTAGATAATACCAGAAGAACTTGGCAAGAAAATGGTCTGCATTTTTCGGTAACATTTAGTAACTTCTGAGTTGGTCATTGGTCGTTGGTCATTGGTCATTGGTCATTGGTCATTGGTCATTAGTCATTAGTCATTGGTCATTGGTCGTTAGTTATGGGTCATTGGTCATCGGTCATCGGTCATTGGTCGTTAGTTATGGGTCATTGGTCATCGGTCATCGGTCGTTAGTTATGGGTCAAAGCTCACAAAGGACAAAGGACAAAGGACAGAGGACAGAGGACAAAGGACAGAGGACAAAGGACAAAGGACAAAGGACAATTGAATGCTAAAGTTAAGATCCTTTAAAAATTCTGCTAGAAGCTCCTGCTATTGGTAATGCAAGTATGATAGATAATCCTTTTGTTGTTTCTACACAGTACCTTAGAGAAAACCTTGATAACCCTGAACTGGTGGTCATCGATTGTCGTTTTGCTCTCTTTGATCCAGAACTGGGCAGGCAGCAGTATCAAACTAGTCATATTCCCGGTGCTTACTATCTCGACTTGAACCAAGACCTTTCAGATTCCCCTCAGCAGCATGGAGGGCGACATCCTTTGCCTGATCCCAATCAGCTAGCAAGCAAGTTAGCAGCAATGGGGGTTAACTTCCAGGAAACTCTAGTTGTTGCCTATGATGACTCTCGCTTGGCTTTTGGAGCACGTTTGTGGTGGCTGCTACGGTACTTAGGCCATGATCAAGTAGCCTTGCTTGATGGTGGTTGGGGAGCATGGCAAGCAGCAGGGTATCCGGTGACAGATTCCTTACCAACGTTGAATTCTGGAACCTTTGTCCCTCAGCTGCGACAGGAATGGGTAGTAGATATTGATGCAGTGAAAGTTCGCAAAGACTTACCCAACGTGGCCCTCGTTGATTCACGAGAAGAAGAACGCTACTTGGGCAAAAGAGAGCCTATAGACCCCATCGCCGGTCATATTCCCGGTGCAATCAATTATCCTTGGCAAGATGTTACTGATACTCAGAGCTATCTGCTCCCTTGCGAGGAGCAACAACAGCGGTGGGCGAATATCCAGCAGCAGACAGAATTAATCGTCTATTGTGGTTCTGGTGTTACAGCCTGTGTCAATCTCTTTTCCTTAAAATTGGCAGGGATTCACACTGGCAAACTCTATGCTGGGAGTTGGAGTGATTGGTGTTCTTACCAGCAATAGAGCACCCTACTTCTGGCTATGTCCTCACAGTTAAAGCACAACTACAGATTTGAATGTACAGTTGAGACAGACCCCAAACACAGCAGACTATCTCAGTTCTGCTGAATTTTGCCTATGGAAGAAGATACCTTTAATCAAAAATGGGGATTAAGCTTAAGCAATTATCCCTAAATGGTAAATATCAGCAAACTATTAGAGCAAAATTGCTAAGATAAGAAACTACATTAAACTTACTAGAAATTATAGGTTTTAGTTTATATGCATTGCTCACAGAAACGTCTTTCTATTTTTGTAGACGGGAACAATATGTTCTACGCTCAACAAAAAAATGGTTGGTTTTTTGACCCTAGGCGTGTTTTAGACTACTTTAAAGATGAGCCAAACGTTACCCTGGTCAATGCTTTTTGGTACACGGGTTTAAAAGATCCCCAAGATCAGCGTGGCTTCCGAGATGCCCTCATTAGCCTAGGTTACACTGTCAGAACAAAAATCCTCAAAGAATATTATGATGATAATTCCGGTCGCTATTCTCAAAAAGCTAATTTAGATATAGAAATCGTTATTGATATGTTTAACACGGTAGACCAGTATGACCGAGTCATTCTGTTTAGTGGAGACGGGGACTTTGAACGGGCAATTGAATTGCTCCGTTCCAAGAGTACTCATATTACAGTGGTGTCAACAGAAGGAATGATTGCTAGAGAATTAAGGAATGCCACTGACCGTTACATAGATTTGAACGATGTACGTGACTCTATTGAGAAAGTAGACTATTGAGATTTTTGATTTTTGATTTACTCTCTTTATTAACTACTTCTTCTTTAATTATATAATTAAAGGAAAAATATTTGGTATCTTTTAGACATGGAGGGTTAGTCCAATGAACAAAAAACTACAACCAGACCGCATTATTATCTTCGACACTACACTCCGAGATGGGGAACAATGTCCGGGAGCTACTCTCAACGTGGAGGAGAAGCTGCTCGTTGCTCGGCAGCTGGCTCGTTTAGGAGTGGATGTGATTGAGGCAGGTTTCGCTTTTGCCAGTCCTGGAGATTTTGAAGCTGTGCAAAAAATTGCTCAAGATACGGGTACAGAAGATGGTCCGACTATCTGTAGTTTGGCAAGAGCTATCAAAGCAGATATTCAAGCGGCAGCAGAAGCTATCAAACCGGCGGCTCATGCCAGAATCCACACGTTTATTTCCACTTCAGACATCCACTTAGAGTACCAACTCAAAAAATCTCGAGCAGAGGTTTTAGCGATCGCAGAGGAAATGGTTGCCTATGCCAAATCCTTTGTAGATGATGTAGAATTCTCTCCGATGGATGCTGTCCGCTCTGATCCAGAATATCTCTACCAAGTACTAGAGAGGACAATTGCTGCTGGTGCGAAGACGGTCAACATTCCTGATACTGTCGGTTACACGACACCCAGTGAGTTTGGGGAGATGATTCGGGGTATCAAGGAAAACGTTCCCAATATTGACCAGGCGATTATTTCCGTTCACGGTCATAATGACCTAGGCTTGGCAGTAGCCAACTTCCTGGAAGCTGTTAAGAACGGTGCTCGTCAACTCGAATGTACCATTAACGGCATTGGTGAGCGAGCAGGCAATGCTTCCCTGGAAGAATTAGTCATGGCTCTTCATGTACGGCGTCAGTATTTTAACCCCTATTTGGGACGTCCAGGGTCATCAGAGGCACCGCTGACCAAGATTGACACCCGCCAAATTTACAAGACTTCTCGCTTGGTTTCTAACCTCACTGGCATGTTGGTACAACCCAACAAAGCCATAGTTGGAGCCAATGCTTTTGCTCATGAGTCTGGTATTCACCAGGATGGCGTCCTCAAAAATAAGCTAACCTACGAAATCATGGATGCCCAGTCCATCGGCTTGACCGACAATTTGATTGTACTAGGCAAACATTCCGGTCGCAACGCCTTCCGCACTCGCCTCAAGGAATTGGGGTTTGAACTCTCGGAAAATGAGTTAAACAAGGCATTTCTCCGTTTCAAAGAAGTTGCAGATAAGAAGAAAGAAATTACCGATTGGGACTTAGAGGCAATCGTTAACGATGAAATTCGCCAAACACCGGAACTGTTCCACTTAGAATTGGTACAAGTTTCCTGTGGCGATCGCACTTGTCCTACTGCAACTGTAACATTGCGCACACCCAATGGTGAAGAACTAACTGATGCGGCAATTGGTACAGGACCAGTGGACGCTGTTTACAAGGCAATTAACCGGGTGGTAAATGTACCTAACCAGTTGATTGAATTTTCTGTGCAGTCAGTCACAGCTGGGATCGATGCTTTAGGAGAAGTAACGATTCGCCTACGGCACAATGAGCAGATATTTTCTGGTCATGCAGCCAACACCGATATTATCGTTGCCTCAGCTCAAGCCTATGTCAATGCTCTTAATCGGCTTTATCGAGCAATACAGAATACTCAGTCAACCGTTAGTGAGTCAGTACGAGAGGTAGTTACTCAATAGATATGAAGACGCGGAGACGCGGAGACGCGGAGACGCGGAGATGGGGGAGAGAAGGAGATGGGGGAGAGAAGGAGATGGGGAGATGGGGGAGAGAAGGAGAGAAGGGAGATATTTAAACTCACCAATTCTCAATTTCCGATTCCCCATTCCCAAACAACAAACAACAAAGGACAAACAACCAACAACAAACAACAAAGGACAAACAACAAACAACAAACAACAAACAACAAACAACGGAATGTCAGAAGAAAATCTGGAAAAAGAGCGACGTTTCCATAATACTTGGGCTGCTGCCATTGATGTGGAGGGTATTCGGGTAGCAGACTATTTTGAAGCCTGCACTGCTCCCGAAAATCGCTTTATCTTGCAACAGATGGGAGATATTGCTGGTAAGAAACTCTTGGATTTAGGTTGTGGCGCTGGGGAAAACAGCGTCTATTTTGCGACAAAAGGTGTCCATTGTGTCGCAGCTGACTACTCTCCGGGGATGGTGGAAGTAGCACTGAAGTTGGCAGCAGCTAATGGTGTGGCAATTGAAGGGTGTACTGCCAACGCTATGGCATTAGATTTTCCTGATAACACCTTTGATTTAGTCTATGCCTCAAACTTATTGCACCATATTCCGGAACCCAAAATTGCTTTACAGGAAATGCACCGAGTCCTCAAACCAGGAGGTAAAGCCTGTTTTTGGGATCCTCTGAAGCACAATCCAGTGATTAATGTTTATCGGCGTCTGGCAACAGAGGTGCGTACAGAAGATGAAATGCCTCTGGATATTAAGATTATTGATTACATCAAATCTCTATTTTCAGAAACTGTTTACGATACTTTTTGGCTAGCAACACTGTGGATTTTCTTGCGCTTCTATTTAATTGAGAGGGTTGACCCCAATCAGGAGCGCTATTGGAAGAAAATTATCCTTGAACAGGAAAGACTCAAAGGGGAGTATCAAAGTCTGGAGATGTTCGATCAAGTCTTAAAAAAAATACCTTTGATGAAGCGCTTTGCCTGGAATTTAGCAGTAGTAGCAATTAAGTAAAGGTGTTAGATGTTAGTGCGATCGCTTTCTCTGGTAGGGTGGGTAAGGGGCAACTTTAACTATAGATTCATTAACTATCCCCCTTTCCCCTTGCCCACCAAATATCCACTGTGGAACTGGCATCTTGCCAGTGGCAGCAATTTGGGCGT
Organism: Symploca sp. SIO2E6; assembly: GCA_010672425.1. Lineage (GTDB taxonomy): Bacteria > Cyanobacteriota > Cyanobacteriia > Cyanobacteriales > Coleofasciculaceae > Caldora. The sequence goes on along the minus strand of JAAHGR010000253.1, from coordinate 3,750 downwards.
ATGCAATACGCCCTTACCGTAAATTGAATCATTAGGGGATTAGTTGCGTTTGCCATTATTGTTTGCTATTATCATTTTATAATAGAAGAAGTATGCACATATTAGCGCTTGGCTTAGGCAAATTCAAAAACCTTTTAAAGAGTAGGTATGGTGTGGGGTATAGTCGTGCTACGCCAGTATGGAAATCATCAGTTTGTTATAATTCAATAAGGTTCACCTTGACCATAGCTCAGAGAATTTTATGAGAACTAAAGATCCGTTTTGGCTTGTCAAAGACTCAATCCAAACAGATGAGCAAGGATGTCTTAATTTGGAATTAGAAACCAAGTCAACAGAGTATCGTATTTTTACTAATAACTTGGGACAAATTTTATTAGATCCGATCTCTAATATACCAGATCGAGAGCAGTGGTTATGGCAAAACCCAGAAGCTATAGCTTCCGTCCAACGAGGACTTGAACAGGCTGCTCAAGGCGAGGTACACGATTTGGGGGATTTTTCCCAGTATCAGGATTTGGATATTGAAGAGTGATGGATTTTCGTCTAGAATTTTCTACTGAAGCTAGAAATATTTTAGCTAATCTTCAGGAAGTCGCTCCCAAAAAATATAAGAAAGTATTGAAAACCCTGGGATTAATGTCTAGGAATTTACGTCATCCCAGTTTGCACACGCATAAATATGATACTCTATCTGGTCCTAACAGTGAAGAAGTGTTTGAAGCTTATGTTGAGAATAGAACACCTGGAGCATTCAGAGTTTTTTGGTATTATGGCCCGAGTCAAGGAGTAATAACGATTATTACAATTACCCCCCATCCTTAGAGTGATCGCTTTGGGTGCAGGTCAAATTTACAGAACAGATGAACTACTTGATGAGTGGGGCGGGGACGCGGAGACGCACCAGAAGTTTGTATTATGGGCAATTATGCCGACATCCTGTGAGAGCTTGTTTATTTTAAGGATGACAGAAATGATAACCTCAGCTTATCACCCTATATCAATGTTTGGCATAGACAAAATGTGTTACCATCAACAGCATACCCATAATAGTGGGTCATTAAATATGGGTAACCACATGAAAACAACTATTGAAATCAACGATGCCTTGCTATTGCGTACCAAACAACTTGCCGCAGAGCGCCAGCAGACTCTCAAGAGCATTATGGAAGCTGCGCTGCGACAGTTCTTGGATGCTAATACTAAACCTAAAACTCCCTTTAAACTCCGCAAGCATAGCTTTCGTGGGTGTGGATTGCAATCGCATCTCACTGAAGACAACTGGACTATGATAAGGGAGCAAATTTATGAGGGACAAGGGGGATGATCGCGGTAGATACGAATATTCTGGTTTATGCCCATCGGGAGGATTCGGAGTGGCATGAGCCTGCGGATCGCTGTTTGACCCAACTGGCAGAATCTGGAGCGCCATGGGCGATTCCTTGGCCTTGTATCCATGAATTTGTGGCCATTGCAACCCATCCCCGCATCTACGATCCGCCGACGCCTTTGGTGGATGTTATTGAACAGGTCAAGTGTTGGTTAGAAGTTCCCACGTTGGTCTTGCTCAGCGAGAATCCTGGTTATTGGGAGATCCTGCGCGATCTTTTAGAAAATGGTCGAGTTGTGGGACAACAAGTTCACGATACCCGCATTGCTGCCCTATGCAAACAACATGGTGTGACGGAACTCTGGACGGCAGACCGGGATTTTAATCGCTTTCAGGCACTACCCACGGTCAATCCTTTAGTCTTGAAAAGATGAGTTTAACAGATCTGAGTCTTCGCAAGCAAACTCCACGAGCCATGTACCTTCCCTAATTATCCAGCCTTAATGATTCAATCAACTCAGACAAGGACAAGTCCTCAAGTTAGGCTCAATGACTTGGCCAAGGGAACTTTAACAGCTTTAAGTTTGCAGATTTTGGGAGTCCTATTAACCTACCTAGCTCAGGTAGTTCTAGCCCGTTGGATGGGAAAAGTAGAATATGGAATCTACGCTTTTGTTTTAGCTCTCTCGGCTCTCTTAGCAATTCCCAGTGGCTTCGGTTTTCCCCGAACAGTTTTACGTTTTATGGCTGAGTACCGAGTTCAGGAAGATTGGGGACGCTTACGAGGAATTTTACTAGGAAGTTGGCGATTTACACTGGTCATGAGCTTAGGCATCTGCCTGCTCAGCATGGGCATTATCGCAACAGTAGACTATTACCAACATATTACTTATGCACATATTCTCTATATAGGTATTTGGCTAGTTCCTCTTCAAGCATTGATGCTGCTCCACGAAGAAATGTCAAGGGGAGCTAGTAGTCTGATTCGTGGCTATACTCCCTCCAAAATTGTCTGGCCACTGCTAGCGATTTTGGGAGGATTTTATTTAGAACGACAGCACCATCTGTTAAATAGCATTTCCATGACTGAGTTCGCAATAGTGGCTTTCCTCGTCGTCGTGGCCTTACAGTTGATCTTGTTGTGGAATCGCTTCGATCAGGAAATATTGTCTAGCGAAGCTATTTATGAACCCCGACAGTGGTTAAAAGTTGCACTACCTTTATTACTGATTCAATCGTTCCGAGAAATTTTGACCGAGAGTGATACTTTGATGGTAGGGGCAATCCTTGGTAGTTCTGCTGTGGGAGTTTATGATGCTGCTTGCAAAACTGCTTTATGGGTTAATCTTATTCTCAAGAGCGTCAATCTGTTAGCTGCTCCAGCTTTTGCGACTTTATATACGCAAAAAAATCTACCAGATTTGCAGAAAATTGTCTCTGCGATCACTTGGTGGATTTTTTGGCCTTCTTTAGTGATTTCCATCACATTTATTTTACTTTCACAACCTATTCTTGGATTATTTGGTCCTGGTTTTAGCAGTGGAAGTTGGGCTCTACGAATCTTAGTTTTTGGACAACTCATGAGTGCCATCTGCGGCTCTGTGGGTAATCTGATGATGATGACTGGACATCAAAATGATACCTTGGTTGCTTCTGGTAGTTGTGCCCTGATTAATCTTGTGGCCAATGCTATTATGATACCCCTTTTTGGTTTGGCTGGAGCTGCTTTTACCACCATGTTCACCTTGATTTTGTGGAATGTCTGGCTCAGTTACTTAGTTGTGCATAAAATTGGCATTTACCCCTCTATCTTTGCTGGCTTATTAGGAGGCAGGAGGCAGGAGGCAGAAGGCAGGAGCTAGAAGGCAGAAGGCAGAAGGCAGGAGGTGAGGAAGGAGGTAGAAGGAGGTAGAAGGAGCTAGGAAAATGATGGAATAAATGTAGGTTGGGTCGAGGCAACGAGACCCAACGCTGGAGCGGTACGCATTTAGTTTGTATAATACTAGCGAGCAAGATGTTTGCGCTACGCGCTAGCATCGCTTACGCACTACGATATTTTCACGTTTTCCCATCATACAATTTAGCTGCACATCAGCTTAGTTTCTTCCCCTCCTGCCTCCTGCCTCCTGCCTTATTGCCACCGATGTTTAAGCATCTAGACATTTAAATGTTTAGATGTTTGATAGAATTGTTGAATCCTTGCATAAAACTGAGCAGTGAACGCGATCGCGTCTTCAGGCTTACCCTTGTTCAAAACGGGCATCCGTCGGTTAACCGTGTTTCAAAAAGCAGCATTATCAGAATTTTGTAGCTATCCCTCATGCCAGACTAATTGAGATGATTACTTATAAAGCTCAGTTAGTAGGGATTGAAGTTATTGTAACTGTTGAAAATTATACATCGAAAACATCTTTTATTGACTT
>JAAHGR010000252.1 GCA_010672425.1 Symploca sp. SIO2E6 | reverse complement strand
TCCCATCAAGTCAACCTTCGCCGATGAACACCCCTTCGCTGCAGCCGCTTCTCTAGGTGGTCAAAATTTTTGAGACATAAGCGCTACATTGATGCACTTCAATTAGTCTAGCACAAAATTACTCAATCTACCGTAATGTCATAAAAAAAATAGCTTCCTATCCTCAACACCCTATTCTCTATTCCCTGCTCCCTAAATACAACCATGTTAATTTATGTGAATTAACATGGTTGCCTTCATTTGATGCCTGCTGGCTAACTTAGGCACCCAATTGACTACCGCGCTTGTACTGCAGATAAGCCGCAACAAACAACCCAGCCAGGGTAACGGGGATTAAGCCAAGGACAATGCCGACTAGTAGTGGTTCAACCACGTTGGTGCTCCTAATCTATAAGTTTTTTTACCTGTTTCTCATCCTACTAGGTTTGAAGACAAAAGAGCTATGATCGTTAATTTTCCTTGCAGCGTCTGGCTAGCAAGTACCAGTAGAGTCAATCTCCACTTGATTACTTCATCTCTAAATATTAAGCTATGTTTATTATAAAAACGCTTTGTAAATGGTCAATTTGACAAAAAGTTATTTGGATAAACAAACTACCCGGTCTCAAATTTCGGTTTGGCGGGTTGTTCTAGTGTCAATAGCTTTACTATTGGCAATCTCTGCTGGCATCTTCTGTTTCCACTGGATTCAGATTTCAGATCCTTACATCCAACATGTATTATCCCTGAAGGGTGATCCAGTACAAGGTCATGCTATTTTTCAAATTAACTGCGCTGGTTGCCATGGTCTAGAGGCTGATGGCAAGGTTGGGCCTAGCTTACACCATGTTTCCCAGCGGAAATCTGAGTGGAGTTTAATTAGACAAGTGGTTAGCGGTAAAACGCCACCCATGCCGAAGTTCCAGCCTAGTCCCAGGGAAATGGCAGATCTTTTGAGTTATCTTGAAGAATTGTAAGAATGGGGAATGGGGAATTGGGAATTGGGAATTGGAAATTGGGAATTGGGAATTGAGAGAAGTCTTCTGCCTCCTGCCTTGCAGCCTCCTGCCTCCTGCCTCCATCAGCTAAACTGTTGAGCATAGAAGTGAGCATAGCGGTTGCCTTGCTCTAAAAGTTCTGGGTGAGTTCCTGATTCGACAATCTTTCCCTGTTCCATCACCAGAATGCGATCGGCACGGCGTACAGTTGTTAGCCGATGAGCAATAATGAAAACAGTACGGTTTTTCATTATGCGTTCTAGAGCTTCTTGTACTAAGGCTTCCGATTCTGAATCGAGGGCAGAAGTGGCTTCGTCTAAGATCAGGATACTAGGATTGAGCAGGACTGCACGAGCGATCGCAATTCTTTGTCTCTGTCCCCCAGATAAATTGACTCCTCGTTCTCCTACCCAAGTGTAATAGCCTTGGGACAGCTCGATGATAAACTGATGAGCGTTGGCAATCTCTGCTGCTGCTTGGACTTCTGGAAGCAGAAATTCTCGCTGACCAAAAGCAATATTTTGAGCTATGGTTCCTGAAAATAAGGTAACTTCCTGAGGGACAATGCCAATTTGATGCCGCAGGCTTTTGAGGGTGACATCTCGAACATTGATGCCGTCTATGAGAATTTCCCCAGCCTGGGGGTCATAGAAACGAGGTAACAAATTGACTAAAGTGGTTTTACCAGCACCAGATGCTCCCACAAGAGCTATTTTTTCTCCTGGTAGAGCCAATAAATTTAGGTTTTTGAGTACTGATGCTCCCCATTGCCTCCCTTGAGTAGAAAGGGAAGGGTAAGTAAAGTTAACCTGACGATATTCTACTTTGCCGGTGAGAGTTGGCAGATCTGCTGCATCGGGTTTTTCGACTACTGTCGGCTGAACCGCCACTAATTCAAACACTCGGTCAACAGAAGCCTCCCCTTGTTTAAAATCATTGTAGTTAATGGTAATGTGGTTGATGGGATCGATGAGCAACCCCACACCGGCAATATAACTGACAAATTCCGGGCCTGTCAGATTACCTTGGGAAATTTGCCACCCTCCCAAAAAAAAGAGTAGCAACACGCTCATAACATACAGAAATCCCACCACGGGAAACTGAATTGCCTTGAGGTGTTCCGCAGCATACTTAGCTTTACGGTTATGTTCGGCTTCAATACTAAAACGTTCAATTTCATACTCTTCGGCAGCAAAAGCTTGTACTAGGCGAATGCCACTAAAAACTTCTGTGAGCAAAGAGGATAAATTAGAGATGCGATTTTGACTGCGGTGGGAAAACTTCAGTATTTGTTCCCCAAACCAGCCAATGAGAATTCCCATCAGTGGCGCAACTATCAAAGTTGCCAGGGTTAACTGCCAGTTGAGATAGATCATATAACCCAGCACCACGATCAACTGCAACAGACAGGGGATAAAATCATGGAAGACTTTATTCACCACTTCACCAATCCGGTCGATGTCTTCTGTGAGGCGATAGGTTAAGTCCCCAGTCTTAGCAGTTTCAAAATAGCTCAGGTTGAGACCTTGTAGGTGAGCATAGACTTGCTTACGTAAGTCTAAGGCAATGGTAAAAGCCGCTTTGGCCATCAAAGCATCCTGACCATACATCAAGATTTTCTGGACTAGAAAAACGAGAGCCAGGACTCCAGACAATTGGGCAAGTGCGACTATATTACCCTGTCCCAAAAAGTTGGCAAGTTGGCCCGCTAGGGCTGCCTGTATTGGCCAAAACACGGTTACCCCTAAGGTGCAAGCTAAAGCTTGAATAATAGTTTGCCACTGGGGGTGGATATAAGGTAGCAGTTGCCAGTAATTAGAGCGCGGTTTCAAGCCGTAGTAACCCAAATGATGTTCCTGTGTTCAAGTTATCAGCTTTTGATAAGGAAGTGTGGGAGTATGTCACCTCTAATTACGACAAAGGATCAGAAAACCAGAAGGGATATAACCATCCACAGGATCAGAAATTGGTATCCAGCCATTGATACCCCGATTGACGATTGTAACCTGAGTACCATTAGTTATAGTCCGGATAACAGTAGAGTTTTCTGAGGGAGTTCTTCGTACAGGAACACCGCTTGTCGATTGAATTTGGCGACATTTACTCGTTGTGGATGGTGGTGTGGGAGTAGTCGCTTGACCACAGGGTTTAAGATATCGACCAAATACATAGCCTTGGCGAGGTGCTGAAATTTCTACCCAACCATTACTGGCGGTGCGAACAATCGTAACTTGGGTGCCATTGGCTAGTGAGCCAATAATCGGACCGGTAGGACTCGAACGGACATTAAGATTTTTCTGTTGAGTCACAACTTGGCGACATTTATCAGCAGGAGGCGGTGTTGTTGTAGAAGGAGGTGTTTCTGGAGAGGGAGTTGGTTCTGGAGAAGGAGTTGGTTTTGGAGAAGGAGTTGCTTGAGCACAGGCTTTGAGATATTTCCCAAACACGAAACCTTCCTTAGGAGCAGAAATTGCTACCCAAGTAACGCTATCAGTATTTTTAATTGTGACTTGCTCGCCATTGTTGACTCTACCGATAATCCGTCCTTTCGGACTAGAGCGGATATTGAGATAGATATTATTGCTGCCAGTATCAACCCGACGACAATTTGTTGCTGCCTGTACCAGTCGATACTCATCTTCGTTTTCCGATGAGGTTGATTCTGGAGCCGCATTCTGAGGAGTTACAGTACTAGTAGCAGTAGAGGTTATGGCGAAAGTTGTCATTGCCAATGCTAGGGAGACACTCACAGCTACAGGTGTTTGCCAACCACGAATGTTTTTCATCTGAAAATTTCCTAATCACACCACAGGGGGATAATAGCATTTTGAGGTGGTGGGTGTTAGGTGTTAAGGTGTTAGCTTGAAAGGGAAATACAAAAAATCTCAGAGAGCATCATCAGTACTCACGGTTCGCTCATTTGAAGTCCATAGTAAGATAATTTGGCAAACTATCGATCTTGTTGTCATTGCCTATGTCTACCACACCTTGTAAACTGAATCTGGGTGATGGTTCGGTTGCTTTCTCCTTCACTCCTAGTGCTGCTCGAGATTTACAAAATGCGATCACTCAATTTATGCAGAGTCTGAAAGCTGCTACCCAAACTTCCGGTAGTGGTAGACCTAGTCTGCAAAAACCGATGGAGTACCAATTTACTGGGGAAGTGTTTCTCGAAGTTTTCTGCAATCCTAATATCTATGCTAGTCCCTTTGCGGCTAAAGTCCTCATTACCCTTCGTGATGAGCGCATACGCCTCACTACGGAAGCTGAACTGACTCGCTTGATTGATGACCTAAACGAGTACCTAGACCAAGCAGGATGAGTTATACTTCTTAACAAAGTGTGCTTTGTTAACCAGTTGGGAAGTGGTAAAGCCCGCCCCGCTTCCTCCCCAAACCTAATAGGTAGGGGTCTCCAGCGGGTTTTAATTCAATGGACTCCAACAATCTGGTAGAATTTCTACAAACAGGCTTCCATGTTTCTTTGGGAGCAACCACTGCCCTGATCGAATCTCTCCAAGATCCTCAGAAGCGGGAAGAAAACGTTTCTCTGCTCAATGCCAGTTTTGACCAACAGCTAACCACGTTGGTCGAAAAAGGCAAAATCACAGAGCAAGAAGCTAGGACTTATATGGAATCAATGTGGACACAACCAAATAATTCGGATAGTTCTGCAACTGATACCTCGGCAACACCATCAACGAGTACTACTAATGCCAAGACACAGCAAGAAATTGAGGAACTAACTGCGGAAATTGCTGCTCTTCGCACTGAGTTAGAGCAGCAGCGTCAATCGAAATAGGGAATTGGGAATTGGGAATTGGGAATTGGGAATTGGGAATTGGGAATTGGAACCTAACACCTAATACCTATCACCTATCTCCCTAGTCATTATCCCATTCTTCAAAACCCACAAGATCTGCAATGCGATCGCGCAGCAAGAAGTCTCCTTCTTCTAGCTCAAACTCAACACACACCCAATCCCGAGCCGGGATGTATTGACACAGAACGTATATTGGCTGCTGACGACTGACAATTCCTTTTTCTACTAGTTGACGGGCTTCTTCTTGGAGAACGTCGATAGAATAGCGCACAGCAGGTTTATATGTAGATGTTAATGTGTTGACTCTCATGGTTCTAGCCTGTGAAAAAATAGGGCTACATTTATACTAATCCAAGAATGCCTAGCGTGAGAAAAAAAATATTTCTGTATAGGGAGTTACTAACTATGTACCTCTATTGATAAGAATTGTTAAAGGTGGTAGGTGGTAGGTGGTAAGTGTTGGGTGTTAGGTGTTAGGTGGTAGATGAAAGGAAGGCAGTCCCGATGAAGAATTTTTACCATTAGAGGATTAAAGTTGGTTCTTCCAAGGTTCCCCATTCCCCATTCCCCATTCCCCATTCCCTACTCCCTCTTCAAAGAAATTCTGTAAAAGTGTGAACTGGAGTCGCTTCTGCAAATAATACTTTAAGAGCGATCGCTTGGGCTTCTGGTGTCTGTCCATAGGAAAACACATAAGGTGTCGCTGGAGGCAAGTCTGGCTGCAGCTGCTCTAGGATATACGGACTACCATAAATTACCAGGGCTTGTAGATTATTCTTTTTTAAGAGTTTATTAAGGAAATTTTTTGCCAATGGCGTTAGCCCTATACTTTCACGGAATGGATTGCACCGAATAAACAATTGTAGCAGAGTTGGTTGCTCTAAACCAGAATTACACAAATCTTGAGCAATGGCTGGGGTATGGCCATCTATTAATTGTAATTCGTAACCCAATTGTCTTGGTAGAACTACTGCTGGAGCATTACGTCCCAAAAAGTCACAAGTTATGGCATTATCGACCACAATCAGGTTACAGGGTTGGCGATCGCTGTTGGGCGGTTCTGGGGGTAAAGGTACTGAACCACCAATTTTCTGAGAATCTTGGAGAATATTGGCTACGGTAGTCAAGGCAGATGGTTGTGCCAGTTGTAGTAGAAGGTTTGGGGTTGGGGTTGTTAAACTAGAAACCCGGTTTTTCAGAATACTAGACTGGCTCTCTAGTCCACCAAATACTTTGGTCTTAGCTTGCCAAATACGCTCAACCGATGCTTGAATTTGCTCTTGGGAAATTCGTCCTGTTCTTACCGCTTCACATATGGCTTGAATCGCTCCTTCTGGACTAGAAGGCATCAGTACAATATCAGCACCAGCTTCCACCGCCATAACTGGAGCCTCCTGAGCACCATAACGATTGGTGATCGCTCCCATAACTAAGGCGTCGGTAACAATCAATCCCTCAAATCCCAAATTGCTCCGCAATACCTGAGTCAGCACCTGCTTAGATAAGGTGGCAGGATATTGCTTATCCCAAGCAGGGATTAACAGGTGAGCCGTCATCACTGCATCTACCCCAGAAGCGATCGCGTCTTGAAAGGGTGGCAATTCAACTGTCTCTAGTCGTGAGATAGCATGGGGTAATGTTGGTAACTTTAGATGGGAATCCGTTGCCGTATCCCCATGGCCAGGGAAATGTTTGGCAGTGGTTAACACCGGATACTGTTGAGCACCCTGGATAAAGCTAGTAGCCAATTGGCTGACTACTGCTGGTGTTTCACCAAAGGAACGGACATTAATAACTGGGTTTTGGGGATTGTTGTTGACATCAACTACTGGTGCCAGTATCCAGTTAATACCAATTGCCAAAGCTTCCTGAGCAGTGATGGCTCCCATTTGAGCAGCATACAGTTGCGCTTGTTGCTCATCTTCAGCCGCAACAGCACCAATTGCCATAGGAGGCGGAAACCAGGTAGCGCCACTAAACCGCTGACCAGTTCCTTCTTCTATATCCGCAGCAATAAGTAAAGGTACTTTTGCCCAGTTTTGCAGTTGTTGTGACCTAATGGCCACTTCCCCTGCGCTACCCCCGACAAAAATCACTCCACCAACACCCAAATCCTGCAACCAATGCTGTAGTTGCTTGGCTGGAGGTTCCCAATCTGGGTACTGAATTTGGTGGTCGAATAAGTAGCCAGATGCTCTAACTACGACCATTTGGGCTACCTGTTCTTCTAGGGAAAGGTTGTCCCACTTGGGTAGAGAGTTTGACCTCGATAAATTTTCTAGTTTTACTGCCATGCTACTAGAGAAAGACCTCACAACAATTGCCTAAAGAAGTTAGTATACAATAAACGGAACTGATACTCATTGAGACCTTAGAGAGAATAATATAATGTAATCAGTCCTACCCCCTCTTGTGGTAAAAAACAAAGAGAGAATTTTGATAAGCAATGGGCAACTCTAATTGATGTTCACTACGAGTGACAAAATAATTGGCATGGTACTTGAGCATTAACGACTCAACCTGAGGAGTTTGTAAGCTATAATAACCAGTAGTGAGGGCATGACGAATCTCACCTCTGTTATCCTCTTTACTATCCTCACTTGGCCAGGGATTAAGATCACCACTCAAGTCATTGAGGCGCTCAATCCATTCGATGAGACTAGCAGAAACTGATGGCAATAACCTGAATTTAACAATAGTGGGACGCTCAGTGAGCCAGGTAAAGTTGACAAATTCCACTGGGGGGGAGATAACCAGGGTATTGTGAGGGGTATTAGTTTTAATCCAAGTACACATATCTTGCCATTCTGGCTCTACTCCCTGCTCTTTACCCGGAAATTGAGTTACAGCTAGTAATGAGTGGTAAAAGTTGAAACTTAGTATACTAACAGCAATACTTAATAGTAGGATACAAAATAGGGAAAATAACCGCTGTTTACTGCCGATGAAAGTTTGCTCCAAAGCGCAAACCAATAACAGACAGCTATTGAGGGGTAACATGATATCACCCAAACGGAAGAAGAAATACTGCAAGAGCTGACCTTGAGTATCAAGAGGTGTGATCGCTAATCCGAGGACAAAAGGTACTAAAGTAATCAGGGTAAACTCAGCCAACGACTTACGAGCAATATGTTGTGGGGAGGATTGCTCAGACTGCTGCTGCCGTTGGAATAGGAACCAACTAATAGCTAAAACCAGTAAGTAGGCTAACGGGAGTAGCCACCAATCTGAATCCCAGGAGAGAGGATTGAGATGGTGAGGTGCTCGCACAAAGACAAATAAATAGGAAGGATCGATATAATCGCTGGGAATCCGAGTAAATAACTGCTGGACTACAGGCCAAATCGCAAATCCACTGGCTACCAAGTAGATGAGCAAAACTGAACCGAGGTAAGAGATATCAGCAAAATCTTGTTTGCGTCTCCAGAGTAGCCATCCTACCACTGCCAGAAAAGCCCAGCCTCCTACCAAGACATGAAATGAGGCAGCTAATCCTAGCATTAATGCCATTAAGCGATAGGACCCCCCTAACATCAGTCGGATGGCGAGGAGGAAGAAACCATAAGCAAAGGACTTAGCCTCGACTCCTCCCACCAACCATTCCTGAGCCGCCATTCCTTGGTAATGATTGACGTATAAAAACAGACCAATTCCGACTAATAGAGGTGCTAAGCTGATGCCTAGCTTTCTTGCTAACAAGACTAAGCCGGAAGAGATAAGGGTATAGTAAATTAGCCGTCCGATGATCGAAGTTGCTAAAAATCCCCAAGCTACAGCTAAGTGACCAAACAAAGCAACGAATAGCAGTCGATATCCGGCAGGTTCATTATAGTACCAGTCTCCTGGAACCCAGGTAGGGTCTGCATACTGTCTAGCTAAGGGCAAGGCATAGACTTCGTTGACATTGCCCATGTTACCTTTGAGTAAAAAACCCAAACTCAGGAAGGCTGTTACTGCTAAAATTTGTAGTAATGTTGTTTGTTGTTTGTTGTTTGTCGTTTGTCGTTTGTCGTTTGTCGTTTGTTGTTTGTCCTTTGTTGTTTGTCGTTCGTTGTTTGTCCTTTGTTGTTTGTCCTTTGTACGAGCAATCATAATGACCAATGACTAATGACCAACAACCAACAACCAACAACTAATAACCAATCTTAGCCGATACATTTTTGCTAACATTTGCTAACAAATACACAAATTGAGATGCTCTCTCAACCAGGGCGTATCAACCAATGCCCGTAGGAAAATCCCACGAGCACCATTTAGATCCCGATTCATCTTTAATCCAGTGGAAAGAGACTTAATTGTTCTTGCTCCACCTAAGTTTTTGATGATTTCGCCTGTCCATGACACCGTTTTAGACGTATAAGCTTCGTTGCAATCAATCACCACCTTAGACTGCTCCCATGCTTTCCACTTGATAAATTTTTTGAACTCGTAATGAGAAAGCGTCAACATCTGTCTCACTGACTTGTTTCTCAGCTTCCGACGAGACTTAGAAATCATCGAGGAAGTTTCAAACGTTGGTAGCAAGATTACATCAAAGTTATCCACTAGAAATCTAGCTGTTTTGTGATGCAATTCTTTGACTAAGTTCTTGATTTTGCAACGAAGTCTACTCGCCGCTTTCTTCAATCTCCGTTTCTGTTTCGATGAGGCTTTTGACAGCCGTGACACCAATTTGTCTAACCGGAAGCAAAGCTTCTGAATGTACAAATTAGAATCATTCCCTAACCACCCAAAAGCGGTTTCACTGAAAAATGTCATGAACGTCCTAACACCGGGGTCTAAGGCAACCATCCTACCTTGGTTATCGGCACAGCAGGGTTGCACTTTCTCCGAGACAACTAGGTAATACTCGCCGTAAGATAGCGTTAATCTGCCATCACTGAATTCTTTGGGCAGCGCCTCTTTCAGACGACACTCGCCCAATATTGAGTGGTAAATTCCACAATCTTTTATCGCAGATTTCGGAATGAAGATAGACTGTTTCGTGTCTTTCCTACTCCGAAATCGGCACTTCCTGATTTTTCCATCTGTTTTGAACCCTTTTTTTGCAGCTTTTACAGCCAGGCAAGCATCTTTAATGGCGATGGACTTAATCTGAAAGGGTACTGACTTTGCCCATTCAGGTAAACTCTTCAGTATCCCTGTTTTAATCGCCATCCAGTTAGCTTTGGTTCCTGGTTCTTGGAGATATTTAATTGTCGTGTTGTAGACAAAACGACTAACACCAAGCCATTGCTTCAATAGTGCTTTTTGTTCAGGGCTTAGGAATAGACGGAGCTTCCTTGATTTTCTTGCTGTCGCTTCTAAGTCCGTGCATTCTGCAAGAGAAGACCTCAAGGATGGCAAGAATATCGGCTGTAAGTTC
>JAAHGR010000251.1 GCA_010672425.1 Symploca sp. SIO2E6 | reverse complement strand
GGGCGTATTGCATACGCCCCAATTGCCTCCTATGTAGAAGGAAAATTCACGGGTAATCCGCAAGGTTGTCGATAGGGCGGGTTTTGTCTAACACTTATAGTTGAATAGGTTAAGATTTCCCTAAACCCGCCCCTACGAATGTACGGAATCTTACGCTAATTCTAAATTCTACATTCTACATTCTACATTTCACATTCTCTCACCCACCCCGACGAATGTACGGAATCTTCTGCTAATTCTAAATTCTACATTCTAAATTCTACATTCTCTCACCCATCCCTACAAAGGTTTTACCAGGACGATGACATTACAGGCGCACGCCCATCTCATTATTATGTGATAGTAGCAAACAATAGGTGTAATTGCAATAGTTAAATAATTCGTGATCGCTTGCTGTCATAGTAGCTTTTGGATTAAAGAATTAAATCAATTTCCCAAGATTGTAGTGGGAGCATCTTGCTCCCTAAAATGACACCTACATCTTGCTCCCTAAAATGATACCCAATACTCCAATTACTGCCAAAGCATGATCTCCCCCCGAAGATCCCCGACTTCTCGATTGAAGAAGGTAATTAGCTCAATCAACCGATAGAAGAAGTCGGGGATCTAGAACATGAGTGGATACGGTTTAGGGAATATTTGGGTAATCCGCAAGGTTATCGACAGGGCGGGTTTTGTCTAACACTTATCGTCGAATAGGTTAAGATTTCCCTAAACCCGCCCCTACGAATGTACGGATTTTTCTGCCCATTCTAAATTCTAAATTCTACATTCTACATTCTCTAAACCCACCCCTACAAATGTCTCACTAGGACAATGACATTACAGGCGCACGCCTACCCCATTATTAGGTAATAGTAGCAAACAAGGGGCGTAATTGCAATAGTTAAAGAATTCGTGATCGCTTCCTCTCATAGTAGCTTTTGGAGTAACTGCTCACCGCAATAAACAAGTCCAATTGACTATTGAGAGGTAAAATGGAGTATGAGGGTGTATATTGGCACTTATGACTCCAACTGGAGTTTGGACTGACTGGGGTTTCCCAGAACTGAGATCGCTAGTCGGGAAATGCGATCGCTAATCGGGAAATGCGATCGCTAATCGGGAAATGTGATCGCTAATCGGGAAATGCGATCACTAATCGGGAAATGCGATCGCTAATCAGGAAATGCGATCGCTAATCCTAGGTAAGTGATCACAGCCTCAAGAAAGGCAATTTGAGCAATAAGTAAGCAGCACTCCCCAATTAGGTTGAAGTGAAGTGTGAGCCAGGGGGACTTCTCCCAGCCAGAGACAATAATTCACACAGTTGAGCGATTGCTTCACCCCCTTGCAATCGCACCGTCTCCAAAAAACTGAACATTTGAGCTACTAACTGGGCTCCCCAATCACTTCTGGCTCCACCACTGACTTTTCGATGTACGACTATCGGTCGTAAAGCTCTCTCCGCATCATTGTTATCGGGTTTGACTTCTGGATGAGACACAAAAGTAAACCATTCGTGCCAATGGCGTTGGAGTCTATTCGCCAGACGCTGAGCATCAGCGGGAAATCCCCCTGCCGGAGGGCTATCAACAATTTCTTTTAACCGAGCTTCTAAACCCTGACGCTCAGCAGCTAGAGCCGATGGACTTTTGTGCCCAGCTTGATAGTCTCGGTAGAAGGAACGAGCTTCCGTTAAAATCTGTTTGACCTGACGGGAAAATTCTCGATTCCCCTCAAAGCGACTGGTTTGAAGAGCCTCCAAATCTCGCTCCTTCATGAGCTAAACACGTAACTGCTTGGCTCCAGCTTGTTGAGGACTCTAAGCACTAAAACAATCACTAGTGAGGATGCCTTCAAAATTAGCCCCCAATAGCTTCTCTAGTTCAGCGCTACTACGAGTCGGGGCTAACATCAAAACACAAATTTGTTCACTAGTTGCTACCCATAACCAATATTTGATGCCCTCAATGCAGTAAGTAGTCTCATCAACGCACCGGATTCCTGGCTGTTGGATATAGCTTAACCACTGCTGATAACAAGGTTCCAAGCTTTCTTGAAACCATTTGTGCATTTTTGCTAAACTCCCTTGAGAAATCGGCACTCCCAAAACATATTCCACAAAATATTCTTGCTTTCGCCAAGTCAGATTCCCACCATAACCTAACCAGCCAACAATACTACAGAGTCTCCCTCCATAGCTAAAGCCTTCCTTGACCCCTAGTGGCAAAGGACTTGACCCTGACCAACCACAATTGGGACATTGGTATAAGGGACGGCGATATTCCCTGATTTCTATCGGTTGCTCTATTACCTCCGCCACTTGCTGCACTTGTGGGGCAGCTTGTTCCAGTAACTCCAAGGAAGTCCCACACTCTGGAGAGTTTTCTAGCTTGAGCGTCACAATTTGGTCGGGAGTACCAAATCCATTGCGGGTTTTCCCTGGATGGTTATACTTTGGGCCGCGTTTTTTGCCTTTTTTCCTTTTGCTTTTGTCGCTGGGCTTTTTGAGTAAATCTGATGAGGGGGGAACTGAACTATTGTTCGAGGAACGATTTTTGAGCTTGTCGAGTTCCTCATTCAATCGTTCTATCTCTTGCTGTTGCGCAGAAAGAAAGTTGTTGCTGTTGTTCAATGTGTCGCTGTTGAAGGGATAGTTGTTGTTCCAGCTTTACCAGCCACTCGACTAGCAGGACATGAGTCGTCAACTCTTCAGAAGTGACGGCTATGGCTGGCGGGGAATTAGGTAGGCTGCTTGGAGTCATAAGTACCAATATACACCCTCATACTCCATTTTACCTCTCAATAGTCAATTGGACTTGTTTATTGCGGTGAGCAGTTACAAATATTTTAGCCAAAAATCCCTACTCCTTCTTAGAATGACATTATATTTACTGAGATCAAATTCTTGTGAATCATCTGTCGGTAAAAGATTCTCTTCAGTTAACTTTTGAATTAAATTGTTGTTCTCTTTCTCAAGATTTACATTCATTCCTAAATGCTTTGATATGTCCTCTTTAATCCGACTCTGAAGTTCATGAAAATATTGTTTCATGTCCTTCGATGTTTTTATGGAATCTCTTTCAATTCCTAAACGATATCAATGTGAGAAGGGATTTGGTCAGTAAGGCAATGCCTTGCAAGAGCAGTTTCCAAACAGAGAGTAGCTTGAGGACACCGCTGTGCAATTTCGACAAGATTGAGGTCTATTGGTTCTGCGTCAGACCAACGATATACCCCTACTCCGAGAGGGATAATGAATCCTTCATCACGTAGTCGATAGAGCCTGTACTTTGTCATTCCTGCGGAAAGCGCCTGGGAACGGGTGAAGGTCTCCCCTGTTTGTTTTCTTATCTTGGCTATATTCAGAGCTGTTTTCTTCATAGGAAAAATTATACACACCCATGACATATCTGTGTATAATTTTTCCGAAAATACTAGTGATCGCACTTCCTAGATTAGCGAGCTGCATACGCGGGTGCAGTAAAGCCTACTCTTTCTCCAGAAACTTCGCGCTTGGGCATAGCTAGGAGACGGGCTTAGCCTCTCTTTGAGTTGGCAATCGCCGTCAGTGTGTTATGTGACAGATCTATAATATAGTCAGTAGTTAAGACTAACTGATTCAAAAGTTTGGTTAAGTCTGTTAAAATTAAGAGTCGTTGAACTCCAGGGCGAGTACTTGCTTGAGCCAAGGTTACTTCAATAAAGTCGGATACAGATTGTCAAAGTTCCGCATATTCCCTGTTCCCTAAAAACACTCACAAGTCCAACTACCATGCAAACCATAGGGAATATGATGCTTTAAGTGCAATCGAGCTATGGGGGGAGCCTCAAAATTTCTGCCATCTAAAATAACGACATCGGAACGTAGATGGCTCGAATCGTAGACCAAGACTAAAATCCAACCGTCATCCTCCTGGTTACTCCCGGGACGGGGAACGAAAATTGGTTCCCCCACATAACCTTTTGGAGCAAAGGAGTGTAGCCAACGCTTCCCACTGGATAAGTCAATCTTTAAAACCCCCTGTAAAGGAGCATTGCCCTCAGCTTGAGCTACTGCACCAGTAAAGAGGTAACGGTAGGGACGTCCTACATAATGGGGATGGGTAATCGGAAACTCACAACAACGGGATTCAATCAACTCTGATGTTGCGGTTGCTTCTGGTAAATTTAAGGTAAATCGCCACAGTTGTCCAGGAGCAAGGGCGGCAAAATTCGGTTCTTGGTATGTGGCACCCGGTTCAAGTTCCGGCATGGATGCGTAACAGATTGAGTCAACGTAAATCTGGTTTCCTTGTTCAAAGGCATTAGCATGGTGGAACACAAAACCAGCTTGGGTTTCGATAATTTTCATCGATTCCTGGGAGTTACAGTCCCGAGGAATGATCACAATGCGAGTGGATTGTTGAGGCTGAAATTTGACGCATTCTCCTGCTCCTTGTAAGCCCAAGATAAAAGGTAAAGGGTTAAAGGTCACAGGATTTTCAAAAAAGATACAGTAGTGCTCAGTAATAACAAAATCGTGAATAAAGGCAAATCCTGGAATAACGTGACTGTGATGCCGCAGGAGTTTACCCGTTGGGGCAAATTCGTAGATAATAATTTTAGAAGAAAGACCCGGTTTGATGGCAAAATTAACTAAACAAGGTTCGTCGTTATCTAAAACACAACTCGGATCAATCCGAGGATGGGCAGCAAAGGAGTCTCCTGGGGATAGGAGTCCATCAAGATAATCGATTCCTAAAGTTTCTAAAGTATCTGGAGCCAAACGATAGGGTTCTGCTGCTTCCCAAAGAGCCAGGAGTTTGCCTCCCCAATAGATAATGTTGGTATTAGCAATATTTTTGAGTCTGAGATCAAAAATATTGTTTAACCATCCCCCGGGCTTCTGAGTGCCGAAAACACCACGGTATAACATTTTGCCCGCTTGCTGTTCTCGAACAAAGGCTTTGGTGCGCACAAAACGATTGCGGAAATGAGCAGCTCCCTCTTTAAAGGTAATCGCGCTAATCATGCCATCCCCATCAAAGGGATGACGAAGTTCTGTGCCATGGATTTCAAATAAACCTGGTCCGTTGCGAAATAATGTGCCTTGAAGTTGAGCAGGGATTTCTCCTTCAATGTCATCGATCCAATAGTCGTATTCCTTAGTTTGGGACCGATAACCTGTTTGCCACTCTTTTTCATTGTAGGGTTTTGTTGTTTGTTGTTTGTTGTTTGTCATTTGTTGTTTGTTGTTTGTTGTTTGTTGTTTGTTGTTTGTTGTTTGTTGTTTGTTGTTTGTCGTTTGTTGTTTGTTGTTTGTTGTTTGTTGTTTGTTGTTTGTCGTTTGTTGTTTGTTGTTTGTCATTTGTTGTTTGTTGTTTGTTGTTTGTCTTTTGTACTAATGACCAATGACCAATGACCAATAACCAATGACCAATACTAATTTTAAATTTTTGTAAACAAAGTCTACGATTTTTACCATATCATGTCTGGTGCCCAAATTTTAGGATCTTTAAAGCTTTTGCAGAAATTATTAACGGTAGGATGTAAAATCAGGCACATAATATCTATCTAAATCCTGATCGATTGACCAGGAATAGTTTTGCATTCAGACTTTGAGATTCTATGGTTACATCTTCGACTCCCCCAGTAGGCAAACTTTCTAAACTAGAAGGCATCAAAGAAAAGAGCAATTTCTTGCGTGAGCCTCTAGCAACTGAGCTACAGCAAGATACCACTTACTTCACAGAAGATGCTATCCAAATTCTGAAGTTTCATGGGTCTTACCAACAAGATAACCGGGACAATCGGGTGAAGGGGCAAGAGAAGGACTACCAGCTAATGCTACGTACCCGCAATCCCGGTGGGTTCATTCCCCCAGAACTCTATTTGACTTTGGATCGCCTTTCCTCCGAATATGGGAACCAGACACTACGAGTTACTACTCGTCAAGGGTTTCAGCTTCATGGCGTTTTGAAGAAGAATTTGCAGGCAACGATCGCTTCCATTATCCGTAGTATGGGGTCAACCTTAGGAGCTTGTGGAGACTTGAACCGTAATGTTATGGCTCCTCCAGCACCTTACAAAAATCGCCCAGATTATCAGTATGCCTGGGAATATGCGGTTAAAGTTGCCGACTTGCTAACACCCCAGACAGGTGCCTACTACGAGATTTGGCTGGATGGGGAAAAAGCCATCAGTGCCGAAGAAGCCCCAGAAGTGAAAGCCGCAAGGCAACGGAATGGCAACAGTACCATCTTTTCGGATAAAGAGGAACCCATCTATGGTACAAATTATATGCCCCGGAAGTTTAAGTGCTGCGTGACAGTGCCGGGAGATAACTCCATAGATCTTTATACTCAAGATGTCACCTTGGTAGTAATTACCAATAATCAGGGAGAGTTAACGGGGTTTAATGTCCTAGTAGGCGGTGGTATGGGACGTACCCATAATAAAGAGGAAACCTTTGCTCGGTTAGCTGATCCCCTTGGCTATGTCGAGAAAGATGATGTCTACGACATACTCAAAGCAATTGTAGCCACCCAGCGGGATTATGGCGATCGCTTCAATCGCCGTCATGCTAGGATGAAGTATCTGCTCCATGATTGGGGTGTTGATAAGTTCCGAGCAACTGTTGAAGGTTACTTTGGTAAAACAATTGCCCCCTATCAACCACTACCATCCTTCCAGTACCAGGATTACTTAGGATGGAACGACCAAGGAGACGGTAAGCTATTTCTGGGGATTTCCATTGAGAATGGTCGAGTCAAAGATGCAGGCGATTTCCAGCTGAAAACAGCATTAAGGGAAATTACTAAGCAATTTGCCCTACCGATGCGGTTAACTGCTAACCATAACATCATTCTCTACGAAATTGAACCTTCCCAAAAGCAAGAAATCGACCAGATTCTTGAGCAGCGTGGTATCCAGATTAACCCAGAAAAGATTGAACCCTTGGTACGCTATTCTATGGCTTGCCCAGCGCTACCAACCTGTGGCTTGGCGGTTACGGAATCAGAACGAGCACTCCCTGGCATGGTGGAGCGGATTCGGGTACTACTAGGTAAACTCGGTTTAGGGGAAGAGCATTTTGTCATTCGGATGACTGGTTGTCCCAACGGCTGTGCCCGACCTTATATGGCAGAGTTAGGATTTGTTGGTAGCTTACCAGGAAAATATCAAGTTTGGCTAGGAGGTTCACCGAATCAGACCCGGTTAGCACAACCTTATGTCCAGCGAATGCCAGCGGAAGAATTGGAAACCTTTCTGGAGCCAATTTTAGTCTACTTCAAGCAAGAGCGTCAAACTGAAGAAAGTTTCGGAGATTTTTGCGATCGCGTCGGTTTTGATGCTATCCGTAAATATACTGTTACCTATCAGTCTGGTATGAGTTTAGAGAATCAGGGAACTAGTCTAGAAAATCAGGGAACTAGCTTAGAGAATGAGGAGGAAGTTGCCAAACCAGCTAAGAAAAAGGATGTCGGCAAAAATCGGCGTCATCGGGTAAGATTGCGGGATGACCTCCACGCTCGCCTCAAAGCAGCAGCTGATCAGCAAGGCAAAACGATGACAGAGATTGCCTCAGAAGCCTTAGAAGCCTATTTAGCCAAATTTTCCTTATAGAAAGACAGGCAAGATGCCTGTTCCACGGTTTACCTCTACAGTGCTATTGCTTTAGGTGGTAGGTATTAGACAATGAGTTAAATTTTGTTAAGAGGTGAAAGTAGACTCTTTCATCTCTTACCTACCCTGATTGGACAACTACACTGTGCATTTATACCAGCAAGCGACTCAAACTAAGGCATTTTTGCTGCTTATCTGCGTATTTTTACTCTTGCCTTATGTAACCGGATGTGAATTTTTGGCTAAAAATGGAGCGGGAGCCCAACCTAGGACTTCTGGCTCACCCCAAAAGGAAAACAGTATAAGTGTAAATGTAGCGATCGCGAAAATAGGAACTACCCAAGAACCTCTAGAATACCCTGGTACTACCAAACCAGTTCGGGAAGTTTCTGTGAGTTCCCAAATCGAGGGAAGACTACTAAAGCTTAATGTTGATGTTGGTGACAGGGTAAGGCAAGGACAAATTTTAGCTCAAATCGATGATACTCTGTTGCTGACAGCGGTAAACGAAGCACAGGCAGAACTAGCAGCGCTGGAGTCGGAAGTAGCACAGGCACAAAATCAGGTAAGCAATGCCAAAGCCAGAGCCAAACAAGCCGAGTTAGAGTTTGAGCAAGCACAGATAGACGCCAGGCGGCTCAACTTACTCTACCAAGAAGGAGCTATTTCTCAGCAAGAAGCAGAATTAACTCAAACCGCTGCTGCTACAGCCCAACAAAATGTAGTTGCCGCCAAGGAACAAATTAGCACAGAACAAAAGGCGGTTAGAGCTGCCCAAGGTCGGGTCAAGGCTCAACAAGCAGTAGTCGCTCAAAACCGGGAGCGTCAATCCTATGCCTTATTAGCTGCTCCGATGAACAGCATTGTACTAGAAAAGGTAACAGAACCAGGTGATTTAGTAACTCCTGGTAGTGAGGTTCTGAAATTAGGAGACTTTAGCCGTGTTAAAGTAGAAATTCCAGTTTCTGATTTAGAGTTAGCAAATATCCAGGTGGGACAAGCAGTATCGGTGCGTTTAGATGCCTTTGCTAGTCAATCTCTGGCTGGGGAAGTAATTCGCATTTTACCAGCAGCAGATTTAACACAACTTAAAGTCCTAGTAGAAGTCACAATTCCTAATAGTAACGGTAGGATTGGTAGCGGACTTCTAGCAAGGGTTAGTTTTGCCCCAACTACCCCGTTACGAGTAGTTATACCGGAAACCGCATTGCAGGGGAGACGCGGGGACGCGGGGACGCGGGGACGCGGGGACGCGGAGAGGGGAGACAAGGGAGACAAGGGGGACAAGGAGGACAAGGGGAACAAAGAGGAGACAATTCCTGATTCTTCATCTAGTGAAGCAACAGTATTTGTAGTTTCTGGTGAAGGAGATAAGGTACAAGTTAAGGCTCGCTTAGTGAGGATAGGTACTCGTGCTAATGGTCAAGTAGAAATTATCTCAGGTTTGCAGCCAGGAGAACGGTTTGTTACTCGCAGTGGTAAACCTTTAAAAGATGGTGATACTGTTCGTTTGAGTGTTATTTCTGAGTGATTAGGTTTTAGGTTTTATATCAAGTCCGGCAAAGTGTAATATCAAGTCCGGATAATTAATTATAATTCCCTTCGACCTTGCAACCTTCTTTCTTCCCTCCTGCCTCGGAGCCTCCTGCCTCGGAGCCTCGTTTCCACCAAAGTGTAAGTATTCAACCGGACATGATATAAGTATTCAACCGGACATGATATAAGGGAAAAGCATTGCTAAAGCTTAGAGCATCGTGAAAATTGTCAACTAGAGCATCCTAATACTGTTACAGGGAAGAAGGCAAATTAGAAACCTCAAATCTCTCTAACCGGGATACTCCCAGAAGCCCGACTTCTTGAAGAAGTCGGGCTTCTTAAACGCTGGGAAATTGGACAGATAGATTCTGGAGGAGTTGCCTGGTGTGGTTATTTCTTCTAATATCCGTAATGCCCTAATCTTGGGTTCAAGAAAAATGCGATCACTACCTCTCCTACTGATTACTGGCAAGATGCCAGTTCCACAATGAGAAATCTGGAAAAATAGTTTATATGCCCAGACCTATTCCATTATCCAAATAATAGCAAGAAATAACCAAAATTACAACCAATCAAAGATTTCTAATAGAGAGCGATCGCTTTACCCTCAGTTTGAAGCTTGCCAGTCCACTACGATATCTAGGGTTTGCTGAATAAGTAACAAATAACAAGGAGAGGTTTGGCTTTATCAGTCATACCTTGTGATAAGTAGACATCTGTCAGGTAGGTGATGCCAGTAGCCATATCGGAATGCTCATTACCTAAAAGCTTTTCCCTTAATTCAATTGCTTGAAGATAGAAGTGTTTTGCTTTATCATACTTACCTTGTGACTCGCAGAGCCATATGTTGTTTATTGTTGATGCTAAACCAGATCATCAGGGTTGATTCCGCGATCGCGTAAGGACTGCAATAGTGCCGCCAAAGCTGCCTCAGCTTCTATTCGTTTCTGTTGTTCTTGTTCTTTCTCTCGTTGTTGTTGGTCAGCTCTTTGTGTTTGTTGTTGGGCTATCTCATCAGGAGCGAGGACTAACTCTCCCTTCTCATTGAAAAACCTTAATTTCTCTTCCGTGATTCCCAGAGACAACCCCAACACATT
>JAAHGR010000250.1 GCA_010672425.1 Symploca sp. SIO2E6 | reverse complement strand
TTGCATCTGGGATTTTTAATAACCGAACAATAATTTATACGGTTTTCCTCATGAGTCTTCTTGTCCACCTTGTCCACCTTGTCTTATCCCCACCCGAAAGTAAAAAACTTTCCCCCTTGTCAGCCCCTAACCCCTCCTTGGAGGGGAACCGGAGGCTCCGAGGCAGTCCTCATGAAAGAAATTTCACCACCATGCATGAAAATTCCTTTCTCCGCGTCTCCGTGTCCCCGTGTCCCTGCATCAGTCTTAATGATAAGTATTCAAAGCGAGATCGCTCATCTGCTTAGGGCATTTAAGAAACGCTGGAGATTAGTAAAGAGCCCAGGTTTTTTGGCAGCTGGCGTCTCGCTGCTGTCACTTATACCCCTAGCCTGAGCCAAGATTTGCTCAATAGCTTCTCCTACTGGTTTTTGAGGCTGTTCGGCAATCACTTGATATGCCCCATCAGTTTCTAACCAAACTTGCCAGAGTCCTGGGTAGGAACGGGAGATGGCTGCTCCATCTAGGGGTCGGAGGTAGTAACAACATTCAATGGTACTCAGGAAACGCTCCCTTAATTCGCGAGCAGCGTAACCAATACCAACAATGCTGACATTCTCTAGTTGGGGATTGAGCAACACACAGGGTCGTAATTGTGCAAGATTACAAAGTTTTTCCACTTGAGAAACTTCTATCGATGAAGGAGACACAATTAAGAAAGCTTTGTCCTCTGGTTCAATTTTTTTGTCTACTGGCGAGCGACTAGTGCCGACATCTGTAATCTGAAATGGGACTTCTCCCCAATCACGGCGAGCAAGAGACGCTGCTCCTGTATCGGAAAAGAGGACTTTGAGTCCTGAGCCATACTCCTCAAAAATGGGTATAAATTGTTGGGCAATCGATTGAGCTTGAAGGGCGATTTCGGGGAAAGCTAACTCTATTTGCACCCTAGTATAACCGTCATTCAAAGCGGATTGAGTTGCTGCTTGAGCTTGTGCAATTGCTTCTTCTAAAGTATTGGGTAGTTGAATCATGAATTGAGAATTGAGAATTGAGAATTGAGAATTGAGAATTGAGAATTGGGAATTGGGAATTGGGAATTGGGAATTGGGAATGTCTAAGTACCATATAAGCGTGTTTTGGAATTAAAAAAACCATATATAAGGAAAACCCAAATGGTCAAAAAATCGATATTTCCTCTCCCCTGTTCCCTGTTAAGAGTTCCCTGTTCTCTTTTCAGGCGCAACAGCTTAGTACTGGTTCTGGCATCAAACGTTGTGAACTACCTACAGTGACGCTTTGCGTACACAGTAGGCTTCCTGTCCAACAGAAAGCGCAGTAGTAGATTTCTTACGTCCTCTATTACTGCGGCTTACATCTGGACAACAGGCTTTATCCCCCCTTCCAGAGGTCAAAATTCGTAGTCCCTCATTTCTGAGGTTGAGCGCTGCATTGATATCTCTATCATGTATTGTCAGGCAATGTGTACAAGTCCAGTTTCTGACAGCCAACGATAAACTTCCAACTTGATTAAGGCATACATGACAGGTTTTAGAACTGGGAAAAAATCTATCAACCTCTTGATAAATCTTTCCTTCTGCTTCTGCCTTGTATTTCAGCATGGTGCAAAACATTCCCCAGCCAACCTGATGAATGGATTTAGCTAGACAATGATTGTGCATCATTCCTTTAATATTGAGATTTTCCACGACAATAACTTGGTTTTCGTTAACTATCCTACGCGATAGCTTGTGCAGAAAATCTTCTCGACAGTTAGTAATTTTACGATGAACTCTAGCAACTTTTTTTCTCGCTTTATTGCAGTTACTAGAACCTTTCTGCTTGCGAGACAGTTGCTGTTGTTTTAGTTTGAGATTATTGTGATGCTTGTTGAGTAGGCGAGGGTTATCAAATTTCGAGCCATCACTGGTTACAGCGAAATGGTTTAACCCTAAATCAATACCTATAGCTTTCCCCTGCATACTCGGCTGTGGCTTATCTAGGCCATCATTAAATAAAATAGCAGCGAAGTATTGATTAGAGGAGTTTTTGGAGATGGTTACTGTCTTGAGTTTCCCTTCAATGGTTCTGTGAATAGTTGCTGACACATTGCCTATCTTGGGGATAGTTAAATGATGTTGTGCAACTTTAACATTTTGAGGGTACTGTATTGACTGCTTACCATGCTTGGATTTAAATCTCGGGTATTTTGCTCTTTTCTCAAAAAAGTTGTTAAAAGCTACTCCTAAGTTTAAACAGACTTGCTGTAAGCACTGGGAATAAGTCAGAGTTAACCACTCATACTCTTTCTTGAGCTGCGGAATGAGCTTCTTAACGTCGTAACCAGACAATCCCTTGCCTGTCTCTTGGTAGGTCTGATTCATCAAATTCAGAAAATAATTCCACAGCCAACGGCAGTTACCAAAAGATTGTTCTAATAACTGCTGTTGTTGTGAATTGGGATAGAGTCTGACCTTGACGACCTTGAGCATATTAGAGTAAAAGTTGTTTACTCTAATTGTAGCATGAATAGTTGTCGCAAGTGTCTAGATCCTGACCGGGATTCATCCCACGCCTCCCCTACAGGGTAGGACGTGGGGCTTCTCCCGGAAGAAAGCTAAAACTTGCTTGATAACCATTGCTGTCCAGTCTACATCTGCTGGTGTGGTATCTCTTCCCAAGGTGAGGCGGATACCTCCGAGTGCAGCTGAGTCACTATAGCCCATTGCCAGTAATATGGGACTAGGACTGAGTTTACCACTGTGACATGCAGCACCTGCACTAATACCAATCCCAGCCAGGTTTAATTGGCGTACCATTGTTTTACCGGTGGGAGTTTGGGAGTAATTAGAGGTATTGGTAATACAGAAACTGACGTGATGAGGCAAGCGGTGCAGCTGAGAGCCTGTAGGCTCTAATTTGGGGAAGTCAGCCAATTGTTCAAATAAGCGATCGCGCAATTTAATCAACCGAGGTGTTTCTGTTATCATGTCCGTTTCAGCTAGTTCCGCTGCTACTCCAAAGCCAACAATTGCAGGAACTGCCTGGGTTCCAGAACGCAGTCCCAATTCCTGCCCCCCACCAGATAGCAGTGGTACTAATTCTACACCAGGACGGATATAAAGAGCTCCTGCTCCTTGGATTCCATAAATTTTATGGCTGGAGATCGAGAGCAAATCTACTGGCAGCTGTTGTACATCAATAGGTAGACGCCCAGCCACTTGGACTGCATCAGTGTGGAATAAGATACCATGATCGCTTTCACCGCGCCTTCGGCTATCGCGAACAATTTGACCAAGGGTCTCAATTGGTTGTAGAGTACCAACCTCACTTTGACCGTAAATTATAGATACTAGTACTGTATTAGGCTGTAATGCTGCCTCTAGATCCACAGGATTAACCCGTCCCCAGCTATCCACTGGCAAACGGGTCACTTCCCAACCCTGTTGTTCGAGCCATAGTACTGGCTGAGCGATCGCCGAATGTTCCACACTAGAAATAATGATATGCTGGGGTGATCTATAGCGGTGAGCAACACCCATAATTGCTAAATTATCTGACTCAGTGCCGCCGGAGGTAAAAATGACTGACTCAGCCGGTGCATTAATCAAGCTAGCTACCTGCATTCTCGCCCTTTCTACCACCATTGCTGATCGCTGACCCCATTCATGTAAGCTGGAGGGATTACCCCACTGTTGAGTTAGTACCTCTTGCAGGGCAGTAATTACTTCTGGACGGGGTGGCGTTGTGGCACTGTAGTCGAGATAAATTTGCATAGTTATATCAAGTTCGGATAAACAGTTATAATTCCTTTCTAGCTTGCAACCTTCCTCCTTCCCTTGGAGCCCTGGAGCCTTCTGCCTTCTGCCTTGTTGCAACAATAGTGTAAGTATTCTGACGAACTTAATATTATTCAAGCAATGACCAATAACAAACAACAAATGACAAACAACAAACAACAAACAACAAATGACAAATGACAAATGACAAACAACTAACTCCCCGGTTTATCTACGTTGTAGTCCTCGTGGGACAAAACCGCTTGGGGTATTAACAGACTACCTTGATCCTTGCAGAGCATTCGGTAGTTCCTGGTGACTGGAATACTGATAATCCAACGGTTGTGACGCAACCGCTTACCATTATATTCCCTATAGTTTTTCTGACTTTCCAAACCAGCAATGATTTCACGGGCTTTGACTACCACATGGATTGGCAGACTGCTTAAATCGATAGGGTCTGCTGCAAAAGTGGACTCCCATTCCTGTTTTTGCTGTTTTTTTTCTTCCCGTACTTTGTCTTTTTGTTGACAACGGTGGCAGGTTTGACCATACCCCTTATGACCGCACGGGAATGTCTTTCTTCTTCTGGGCATAGCACGGTGGTACGGTTCCAAGCCCACAACCGCGCAATACAGCTACCCTGTGAGCAATTCCCCTAACTAACTTTCTCGGAAGTTGACGATCAACGGTGTTCACCTGCAATTTATCTTAATTGAATAATGGCAGGTCTTTAAGGATTGTTCTGTTTTATCAGAACAATCCTTAAATAGCAATAAGCCTTGTTTAATATTTTTTAGTCTAACATACCACTATAACATAGTGAGCGCAAATTAGCTATTAAGTTGTAAGTGGGGTTTGCTGCATGAGTGGGTCGGCCATACCGCCAGAAGGCGAACTCTTGACTTGTTACTTGTTACTTGTTACTTGTTACTTATTCTCCCAAGCCCTAAAAAAATTGTCTTCCCATTTCTGGTATTTCTGTACTGCTCTGTTGATGGCAGTGAACCTTTATGGCTGTCAACGGCTAGACCCCAAGGTTGAGCGTCTAGCTCCCTTACCCCAAGATCCTTTTGTCGAGGCTTACTTTAACCATGCTCAGTCAACAGACTATCAAGAGCCTTACCGAGGGTTGAAACGAACAGGGGATGATTTAGAGGAGCTGATAGTAGAAGCGATCGCTTCGGCCCAATCAACGGTGGATGTAGCAGTTCAGGAGTTACGCTTACCGAAGATTGCTCAGGCTCTAGCAGAACGTCAGCAAGCAGGAATTAAGGTTAGGGTGATCTTAGAAAATAACTACAATCGCCCTTGGAGTGATCTCCCAGAGGCGGAGGTTACTCAGTTGTCCCCCAGGGAGCGGGGACGCTACGATGAAGCAGTAAAGTTGATAGACCGTGATCATGATGCCCAACTAAGTCCTGCTGAAATTGACCAAGGAGATGCCCTAGTAATCCTGCGTAATGCTGGAGTACCTGTAATTGATGATACAGCAGATGGTTCAGCAGGTAGCGGCTTGATGCACCATAAGTTTCTCATCATCGATGGGCGTAGGTTGCTTATTACCTCAGCTAACTTTACCACTAGTGGTATACATGGAGATTTCGCTGCCCCTGACAGTCGGGGTAATGCCAATAATCTACTGAAAATTGCTAGTTCCGAACTTGCTAGTATCTTCACCCAGGAATTTAACTTGATGTGGGGGGATGGTCCCGGTGGCAAGCCAGATAGTCGGTTTGGCATCAATAAGTCTTTGCGACCAGTTGAGCAAGTTACACTGGGAAATACAACGATTACTGCACAATTTTCCCCAATTTCCCCAACCCAGCCTTGGAGTCTGAGTAGTAATGGTTTAATTAGTAAAACTCTGAGTACTGCCAGCCAAAGTATCGACTTAGCATTGTTTGTCTTCTCAGAACAGCGGCTTGCAAATACTTTAGCTACTACCTATCAACAAGGAGTTCAAATCAGAGCCATCATTGATCCCAGCTTTGCTTACCGCTATTACAGTGAAGGATTAGATCTGATGGGGGTGGCTTTGAGTAATAAATGTCAATACGAAGCCGATAATCGTCCTTGGCAGGAACCAATTACCACAGTTGGTGTACCCCAGTTACCCCAAGGAGACCTCTTACATCACAAATTTGGCATTATCGACAATCAAACCGTAATTACAGGTTCTCACAATTGGTCAGCGGCAGCCAATCATCAGAATGATGAGACGGTATTGGTAATTAATAGTTCTACTGTTGCTGCTCATTTTAAGCGAGAATTTGAGCGCCTCTACGGTAAGGCGGTGCAAGGAGTACCAGTGGCAGTGCGGGATAAGATTAATGAGCAGCAACAACAATGTACCCAAATAACTCAGGCGAGTAATAGTAATGTCTCTGCCACAGGAAAGCTGGTTAACCTGAACACCGCTAGCCAAGAGGAATTAGAAACATTGCCAGGAATTGGGCCAAAACTAGCACAGCGAATTATAGCCGCACGACAGCAGCAGCAGTTTACTTCTTTAGAAGACCTGGATCAGGTATCTGGGGTAGGGCCAAGTCTGCTTCAGAAGTTGGATGGACGAGTTACTTGGTAGGTAAGTAGGGTTTGCTAAATAAGTAACAAGTAATAAGTAATAAGTAATAAGTTATTTTTCTGAGATTCATCAATTTTTAAATTTTAACTTTTAATTTTGAATTTTATTAACCTGACAGCTGCTATAGAACTAATACCAAATCCGGCTATCATAGGGTACTTATCCAAATCACCAAATCCTGAGCCTGAGATATCCCAGGTAATCAACCGAACTTGATATTACGTGTTTGTTATTAATAATCAAGTGCGATCGCTCGTAGGGTGAGCATTAAATCTCTGCAAATTGTGTTGATGAAAACCAAGAGCTTCTTCATAATTTCCTAAGGAATGGTGAGCAACACCTAAACCTCCTAAGGCAATACTTTGTCCTTGAACATAATTTATTTCCCTGGCTATTTGCAAATTTTGCTGATAATATTCAATGGCCTTAATGTAGTCACCCAGATCATTACAGATACAACCTAAATTACCCAAGGCACTAGATTCTCCTTGAGGATTGTTGATTTCTCGGGCAATCTTCAAATGCTGCTGATGACATTCTTGGGCACTAAGGTAATCTCCTCGGACTTGGTAAACGTTACCCAAATTGCCCAAAAGCTCTCCTTCCCACTTTTTATAGCCAATCTTCCTGGCAATGATCAGCGCTTGATTAAAACTCTTGAGGGCATTTTGCAGATCTCCCAAACAATAAAAAGCAATTCCTAAATTTCCTAGTGCTAAACTTGAGCCTCGCACATCCTCAATTTCCTGAGAAATAGTCAGATGTTGTTTGTGATGGTAAAGAGCCTGACGATAGTCTCCTAAAAAATAATAAATTGTACCTGCATTACCTAAAGCATTAGCTTCTCCGCGCTTGTAACCGATTTGTTGGCAGCTGACAGTAGCTTTATTGTAGCAATTGAGAGCTTGGGAATATTGTCCTAATGCTTGATGAATAGAACCTAAACCACTATAAGCATTAGCCTCTCCTTGTATGTAGCCAATTTCCTTGGCAATAGCTAGCTGCATTTGATAGCATTCAAAAGCTCGCTCATAATTTCCCAAATAAGTGTAGCTACTAGCCATTCCTCCAAGGGAATTTATTTCTCCTTCTTTATAATCATTTTCTCTAGCAATGCTTAAATACTGCTGTTGGTATTTAATCGCTTGATGATAATCACCTAAAGAATCGTAAGTTGCAGCTATATTTCCTAAGATTGAACCTCTTGATTTTTGGTCACCCAGCTCTTCAATTATGCTCAGGCTTTGCTTATGGTACTCTAATGCTTCGTGGTAATAACCCAAAGCATCATAGGTATTACCCAAACTTGATAAGATAACGGCTTGCAGATCTAAATCATCTATCTGTTGAGCAACTTTCAGGGATAGCTGTTGACACTCAAAAGCTTGAGAATAATCTCCAATATTATAGTGGACAGTGCCTATACCTGCCAAGACAGAAGCAATTCCTACTTTATGATTAACTTGTCTCAAGATTTTTAAGCTTTGTTGATAGTGCTTTAGGGATTCGTTGTATTTACCTATTAAACTATAAGAACCACCTAGGCTGTTTAAAAATAGCGAATTTTTCTGGGCATCTAACTTATACAAAATTTGCTTATACAATTCAATTTGTTTTTGGTAGTAGCCCCAATAATTAAGTTGGATATGTAGTAACTCCTGACCAGGAGTTTGCATACGAGTGTAGAGAATTGTTCCTGCTTGCTGCCATGCTTCTACTTCACATAGATGATGAAAAGCCTCCAAGTAGCCCTTTACTTTGTCCAGATTAGGGGCATCAGGTTGTGATTTATATTTTGTCAGCCAGTTGATGACAGCTCTGAATTGACGACGTTTACTGCGAGGATTGATAGATTTTATCTGTGCTGGATCTATACCTAGTTTTGCCAAAGCTGATTCGCTAGAGGGCAGAATCTCCCTAATATAAGACTTTTGCTGTTGTAGAAGTTTTGGCTCAGTCTGGTTAGTCATTTTCAACCTCCCTATCGACTTGCGATCGCAGTTCTTGCTGCAACTCCTGACATTCTTTAGTTAGCGGTATGCCTAACTCTGTGGCGATTGCTAGAGCTTGGTTACAATAATCAAGAGCCACTTGGCAATGACCTAACCCATGATAGACTTTAGCAAAGTTTTTGAGTAGATAAGCCTCAGTTTCACGAGCACCAATTCCTTGAAGTATCTCCAAAGCTGTTTGCCAAGATTGGAGAGCTTCTGAATATAGTCCGTATCCTATCATAGCTGATCCCAAATTCCCCAGTGCATTAGCTGCTCCAGCGCGGTCGCCAATAGCTTGGGCGATGGTGAAAAACTGCTGATGGAAGTCAATTGCTTGGCGGTAGTCTCTTAAAACATGGTAAACAAGACCCAAATTACCCAAAGCCCTACCTTCGCCACGACGGTCATTAACTGCTCGTGCGATGTGCAAAAGCTGCTGATAGAAATCAATTGCTCGATGGTACTCTCCAAGGGAATAGTAACTATTGCCCAAACCATTAAGAGCACTTTCTTCCCCATGGCGATCGCCAATTTTCTGCACAATTTCCAAATGCTGTTGGTAGCAATCGATGGCTTGGGAATAGTTCCTCAAGGAGTAGTAAGCATTGCCCAAACCATTTAGGGAACTGCCTTCCAGATAGCGATCGCCAATCTCTCTAGCGATCTGCAAACTCTCTTGATGATAATTAATTGCTTGGGGATGTTCTCCTAAAGAGTCGCAAACATTACCTAAATTACACAAAGCATTAGCTTGTGCTCGATGATCTCCCATTGATTGGGCAACTGCCAAATACTGTTGGTGGTAATCAATTGCTTGAGTATACTTTCCTAGAGCATCGTATACTACACCCAGACCATTAAAAGTTGTTGCTTCCCAAGTAGAATCTCCGCGTTCCTGTGCAAAATGCAAACACTGCTGATAAAACTTAATTGCTTGGAAATAGTCTCCGAGGGAGTAGTGGGCATTACCCAAACCATTTAAGCAGATATTTTCCCAGTTAGGAGTGAGCTTGCCCAAAAGTATTTCGTACAGTCCAATCTGTTCCCGATAGTAGCCCCAAATCCCCAGTTGAGTCCTTAATTGGTCATTGGTAGGAGTATTGAGGGAAATCGTCATTATTTTGCTCGCCCCTTCCCAAGCTGCTACTTCGCAGAGATGATAAACAGCTTCTAATAAACCTTTCACTTGGTCAATATTGGCAGAATCTTGACTAGATATGTATTTAGTCAACCAATTGATAATCGCTCTGTAACAACTGCGCTTCCAGCGAGGCTTGATGAACTTAACTTTTGCTGGTTCAATACCAAGCTCTGCTAAAACTAACTTACCAGGAGGGGTAATACTATTCATCTTCCTCGATCGCACTTTCCTTCTCAAATCACAAGTATAGCGATCTAACTTCCACTGTTCATCAGTAGTCTATCCTTGAACTCTTGACATTCTTTTACTAAAGGTATCCCTAACTCAGTGGCAATTGCTAGTGCTTGGTTGCAATAATCTAAAGCTAGTTTGCGATCACCTAACACATGATAAACTTCGGCAAAGTTTGTGAGCAGATAAGCTTCGGTTTCACGAATGCCAATTTCTCGACTAATGGCCAGCGATTGCTGTAAGTATTCTAATGCTTCTGAATATTCTTCAAGTTGAATAAAAGCATTGCCCAGATTTGCCAATGCTTCACTCTCACCTAGGCGATCACCGATTGCTCGACTAATATTCAGCGATTTCTTTAAGTATTCTAATGCTTCTGAATATTGCTCAAGTTGAATAAAAGCATTTCCCAGATTTGCCAATGCTTCACTCTCACCTAGGAGATCGCCAATTTCTCGACTAATAGCCAGCGATTTCTTTAAGTATTCTAATGCTTCTGAATATTGCTCAAGTTGAATAAAAACATTTCCCAGATTTGTCAATGCTTCACTTTCACCTAGGCGATCGCCGATTTCCTTGG
>JAAHGR010000025.1 GCA_010672425.1 Symploca sp. SIO2E6 | reverse complement strand
TTTCCTCTGGCTGTGCGACTCCTGAATTACTTCAAAAGCCGTCAGAGAACGGACACAGGCGTTTGGACACTTGCCTGGGGAGTTCTTCTGGAGTCTCCCACTCTCCCGTGCGACTTTCAGGTCGCACTCACGAAGTCGTCGGCATACCTGATTAGTGTTGCTCCTGATTGATAACCAGCGTATTTCCCTTTCTTGACTATTGTCTTTTTAGGGAAAGCTTGATTAATCCGGTTTTCCATCCCGTAGAGGGCAATATTGGCCAGTAAAGGGGAGATGACCCCTCCCTGTGGAGTACCCTCAGATGTCTCGTAGTGCTGCATATTGTCCATCACTCCCGCTTTTAACCAGGCTCGTATTTGGCGGCGAATGGTAGGGAATGTATTAAGTTTGTTGAGCAGTGCTACATGGTTGATGCGGTCGAAACACTTGGAGATGTCAGCATCTAGCACGTATTTAGCTTTATACCTAATCTCGTTAAATATGGCTTCTATTGCATCATGACATGACCTTCCGGCTCTGAACCCGTATGAGTTAGGCTCAAATCGCGCTTCCCATTCAGGCTCTAGTGCCATCTTGACAAGCGCTTGTAAGGCTCGGTCTTTCATTGTCGGTATTCCTAAAGGTCGCTTCTCTTCCGTTCCCGGTTTATCAATCCATACTCTCCGGGTTGGGCTAACCTTTGAACCCAGATTTAGTTGTTTTATCAGCTTCAAACGTGCTGCTGGGGATAGAGATTTGGCTCCATCCACTCCTGCTGTTTTTTTGCCAGTGTTATCCTGGGTTACTCTACGAACCGATAATGCTCTTGCTGACCAAGAATTCATCAACGTCTTTTGGAGTCTGCGTAATGCTTTGATATCACCACGAATAGAGGCTTGATAGATTCTCTTTTGGAGCTTGTACACTCGCCTCTCTAGCTTGCGCCAGTTAATCGAGCGCCATTCCACCGTAGTCTTTAAACTCGTTTTAGACATTTATACTCTCTACTTGAGTCTCCATCTTCCAAACATCGTGAGTCTGTCTGCATATCCTGAACATTACTTCAAGCTTTGGCTTCTGACTCAATCTTTTCTACTCGCAGCATCCGGTTAGCACCTACTCAGTCATCGACCTTTCCTGAGAGCATACGAGAGATTACTTCGTTTCTAATAGTCATTGATAGAGTTTTTAGAGCGGTACTATCCACCGGGTTTAGAGGAAGTGCTTGTTGGTCAACCAGGTATTGCCAACTCCCCATTATCCTTGCCCTTTTGGGACTCCCAGCGTGTAAGCCTGATTCCGCTGGTTATTCCTGACGATGGTTAAACGTACCTTCGTATGCCTACTCATGAACTCTTGCTTGATGATTACCAGATTAGGCTTCCAGTATTCTCACCTTTCACCCCCGCTTCAGGGATTGATGGCTAGTCGCTACCCTGGGGGACACAGTTCCTTTCACTGTGCTCTGTGTGCTTTCACTCCTGCACCTGGAGGGTGGGACTTGAGGGCTTCTAGGATACTTTCTCTCACCCACATGACTATCAAATTGTCAAGGTTATATTGTTACTTGCGGGTAATCCTCTACCTATTTCAAGGTTAGTTTCTACCCAACGAATCGCACGCCTGGTCGGAATCCGTAACTGTTTTCCTCAAATTGAGCTTCCCAGTATGGTTCTAAACCTAATTTGATTAATGCTTGCATTGCCCTGTCTCTTAAGGTTGGAATACCTAAAGGACGTTGTTCACCATATAATTTTGAATCATTGCTCAATCTCAAATCTACTCAAACCCCTAACGTGAAGACCGATTCCCTGTTTTACCGCATCTTCCACGATGTCCCAGCACTATTTTTTGAGCTCATTGGACAACCATCACGTCAAGGGTATAGGTTTAAATCCATAGAAGTTAAACAAACCGCCTTTCGCATTGATGGAGTATTCCTCCCCCCAGAAAATGACCCCAACCCCACCGTATTTTTTGTCGAGGTTCAATTCCAAGAGGATGAGTTCATTTACCATCGCTTGTTTGCAGAAATATTTGTGTTTTTGCAACAGAACCCCCAGTATACCCATTGGCAGGCTGTGGTGATTTTTCCCAGTAAATCCCTAGAACCGGAGGATGTAGGAGTGTATAGCTTATTATTAGAAAGTACACAAGTTCAGCGTTTTTATCTCAATGAACTAGAACAGGTGCAACCGTTTTCAGTGGTCATAGGACTAATGCAGCTGATTGTCGCATCTAAAAAACGAACCCCAGCCAGAGCCAGACAACTGTTGGCAGAAGTAGAACAGCAATCTTTGCCCTTTCCCAAGGCAACTATCATAGAATTGCTAGAGACTACAATGGTATATAAATTTCCCTTATTGAGCCGTGAGGAGATTGCCGAAATGTTAGGACTAGCCGAAAGCATCAAGGAAACAAGAGTTTATCAAGAAGGTATAGAAACAGGCTTGGAACAAGGACTGGAACGAGAGCAGACATTAGTTCTCAAGCAATTGAGCCGCAAAGTGGGTAAGCTTTCTCCAAAATTGGAGTCGCAAATAAGGGCATTACCTTTGGAGAAATTGGAAGAATTGGGGGAGGCACTGTTAGATTTCTCAACGCTGGATGATTTGAGAGTTTGGTTGCACAACCATAACCTAGGACAATAGTACGATTTCCTGATGCGAAGTTCCACGAGATAATGAAGATAGCTACAACAGTCCCTGATAAACCTTTGTGAACTTTGTGCCTTTGTGGTTTTTCAGCTTTACATTGGCAAGATTATTATCGATGGTGACCATTCAAACTGGAAACCAAAAAACCTGATGGCAGTACACGAGTCCTGCCACGATTACATCCACATGAGCAAGGCGTAAGCCTAGATTGTCGGGAGCTGGATGCAGGGAAACCCGCACGTCCAGATCTAGTGCGATTCGTTTAGCGGCGAATAAATAACCGCTACAACTCTTAACTCACAATGGTTATAGCAGTTGAACTCTTAGTCGGATGTAGGTGAAAGCCCAACTCATCAGACTCAGATGTAACTCCCAATCTGCCCACAGTGACCAAGCTCGATTCTTGGAGGCTGAAGCTGGGAACAAGGGCGCAATCAGACATTCGTTGCGGAATGCCACTGGCGCTAACGGGGGGTTTCAACGGAGAAACAGAGCCTAAAAAAGCAACCTAGGACGAAGCAGGGCGCAACATCAAAACCCTGACTTTACTGGAGCTTATTCCCGCCACGATTTTAGATCGTCAGTGGCAAGAGTCTAGGGAATCCAGTGGTTGAATTGGCTACTCCTAAAGGAACAAAACAATCTGACTGAGGGAACGAATAAAAACGAATTGAGGGTCTAGGGGAGGTCGAACCCCAAGTAGGCGAGACGAGACGCACAACACCCTCGGTTCGGGTAGGACAGAGCGTAATTGCTCTGAGGCATTCAGAAAACACAAACTAGAGAAGAGTATGATTAGACACAGCAACAACGCCAGTGAATCATGGAAGAACTTACCGTGGAAAAAATTCCGCCGTAACTTATTCCGCCTCCAAAGGCGAGTGTTTAAAGCAGTTCAGGTTGGCGACAAGCACAAAGCTAAGTCCTTACAGAAGCTGATTCTGAAGTCCACAGCAGCAAGACTACTGGCTGTTCGTCGAGTAACGCAATTGAATGCGGGCAAGAAATCGGCAGGTGTTGACGGAAAACTAGCCTTAACTGACCAGGAAAGACTCGTACTGAGTTCTGAACTTAAGGAGAAAGCGGCAAACTGGAAGCACCAAGGATTAAGGGAAATCCCAATCCCTAAGAAGAACGGGAAGACTCGAATTCTTAAAGTGCCAACTATAGCGGATAGAGCATGGCAATGTCTGGTCTACTTCGCTCTCGAACCAGCACACGAAGCAACATTCCATGCTAGGAGCTACGGATTTAGGACAGGACGCTCAGCACATGATGCACAGAAATTCTTGTTCAATAATTTACGCTCTCAAAGCAAAGGGATAGATAAGCGGGTCATCGAACTCGATATCGAAAAATGCTTCGATAGGATTAATCATTCCACCATCATGGATAGACTCATTGCTCCGCAAAGCATCAAGCTAGGCATCTTCAGGTGCCTAAAAGCTGGAGTCAATCCAGAATTTCCCAAACAAGGAACCCCTCAAGGCGGAGTGGTTAGTCCTCTGCTAGCTAATATTGCTCTCAACGGGATAGAGGAGATTCACCAGTCTGTTCGCTATGCGGATGATATGGTTATTATACTCAAACCCAAAGATGACGCTGAGGCTATACTCGGTAAAGTTAGTAAGTTCTTAACAGAACGCGGACTTAAGGTTAGTGAATCAAAGACAAGGCTGACCGCCACGACAGATGGGTTTGATTTCCTTGGTTGGCACTTCCGAGTGCAGAG
This sequence comes from Symploca sp. SIO2E6, assembly GCA_010672425.1. Lineage (GTDB taxonomy): Bacteria > Cyanobacteriota > Cyanobacteriia > Cyanobacteriales > Coleofasciculaceae > Caldora. Next base: position 3,640 of record JAAHGR010000025.1, on the reverse strand, counting down.
CAACGGGAAGTTTAGATGTGTCCCTTCCGTGGATAACTACAAAGCTTTCCGTAAGAAAGTAAAACACATCGTCAACAACTCGAACTATGGTGCCACTGTGAAGACTAAGAAATTAGCACCAGTGGTTAGAGGATGGAGGAATTACCACAGGTTCTGCAAGATGGACGGGCGGAGAAATTCACTCGTGGATATGCAAACTAGAGCCTTCAAAGTGTTCAATAAGGAAGCCAAGAAAGACCGCTACTCTAGCAAGAAATTGCTGGATATAGCGTTCCCATCAGTTCCTTACTCCGAAAATAAATGGGTCAATGTCAAAGGGGAGAAATCGCCCTATGACGGAGATTTAGCCTACTGGAGTGAGCGTAACAGCAAACTCTACGACGGCGAAACCTCTTTTGCCTGTAAAAGGCAAAACCATACCTGTGGATTCTGTGGACTAAAAATGCTCGGTGATGAGAGAGTACATCTGCATCACGTAGATGGAAATCATAACAATTGGAAGAGAATAAATCTTCTAGCCGTCCACCGTAGCTGCCATCAGTTACATCACTTGGAGCAAAAGCGGAAGCTAAGAATGTCGGGAGCCGTGTGCGGGAAAACCTGCACGCACGGATCTAAATGAGAGGTGCCGGGGATAATACCCCCCATCGACTCAACCACTGAGAGGGGCGGAGCATAATAGCTCCCCTCGACTCAACCATAAGCCATGAGGTTATACAATCCTTTGAGTAACTTTGTAACCGCGCCATTTCAGGAGAGCCGCTGCATGAGCCTTGCGTAGCATAAAACGATCTGCTGAGATCTTCAGCTGCTGAAGTTCGATCTGTTCTGCATCTGTTAAAGAACGCTCTTGATTTTGAGCCAACAACCAGTAGTGACGCTCCATTTCTTCCGGTGTTTTGTGACTCTGGGCAATCTGCCACAAAGCTTGGTCTTCCAACCTACCCAGGACAGCTAAATCCGTTTGAAATTCTTCGGGTACATCAGACCAATTGGGGGGACTACCAATTTGCAAAGCATGAAGCATGACAGCTTCAATCGAGCGTTCCGTAGCTTGGGCAGTGTTCACCAAGCGCTGATAGATGAAGTCGGGAATTTGCAGAGTAATGGTTGTTGAATTAGAACTCATGAGAGGCTATCCTGGAGGTGCTGTCCTTTAAGAGACTATTGTACTGAAGGAGCTTGCTTTATAAAGTATAAAACTATGAAACCAGAATATGATCTTGCTCAAATGAACAGCCGTCCAAATCCCTTTGCCAAACAATTAAAGCAACAAGTCACTTTACCTTTGGGAGTAGAGGTAATTGAATATTTTGAAGTGCTTACTATTGCTATAATAACCAATAACCAACAACAAATAACCAACAACAAATAACGAAATTCATGAAAGGGCTCTGGCTCGAAAACAAGCAACTGCAACTACGCACTGACCTCCCGACACCAGAACCACCAACTGGTGAAGCCTTAGTGCGTGTCTTACAGGCTGGTGTCTGCAACACTGACTTAGAATTACTCAGAGGCTACTATCCCTACAGTGGTATTTTAGGTCATGAATTTGTCGGAGTTGTTGAACAAGGACCAAAAGAACTGCTGCATCACAGAGTAGTTGGGGAAATCAATGCTGCTTGTGGTAAATGCTACTTTTGTCGGAAAGGGCAACCTACCCATTGCGAAAATCGTACTGTTTTGGGCATTGTTAACCGCAATGGAGCCTTTGCCAACTATCTCAGTTTACCGATTGAGAATCTCCATCTTGTCCCAGAATCCGTAACTACAGATGCCGCAACCTTTACCGAACCTTTAGCAGCGGCTCTCGAAATCCAGCAACAGGTTGCTGTGGATTCCGATAAGCGTGTACTGGTGATTGGGGATGGCAAACTGGGACAACTGGTGGCACAAACCTTAGCGATTACTGGTTGTGAACTACTGGCAGTAGGACGTCATCGGGAAAAACTAGCGAACTTGGAGGCACAGGGAATTAAAACCGGTTTTGCCGATGCGGTAATTAACAGAACCTTCGATATTTCAGTAGAATGTACTGGTAATCCAGAAGGATTTGCGATCGCTCTTCAAGCTTTACGTCCACGGGGTACATTAGTACTCAAAAGTACCTACGCAGGCAAGCTAACCATTGATGCCTCTTCGATAGTAGTGGATGAAATAACAGTCATTGGCTCCCGCTGTGGTCCCTTTCCCGCAGCACTTCAGTTGCTGGCACAGGGAAAAGTAGAGGTAGAAGGACTAATACAGGCTCGCTACCCTTTAAGTGAAGGACTCAGAGCCTTTGATCATGCTCAGCGTCGGGGTGTATTAAAAGTGTTGCTGGAGATGAACTAAAGTTTTCTGGTCTGTTGTCTGTTGCCCAATACCGCTTGGTTAAGAGAGTGTGAGGAGTGTGGGGAGAAAGAATGAGCGGTAACCGAGTATTCTTGACCTGTTGCCTTGAGTGCGAATATTCACCCTTAGAAAGATGCAATTTATCCAAAAATTCATCAAACCTTCACAGAAACTAAATCAAAAACATCCGATAAAGCGACAAAATAAAAGTGGTAGATGCAACATATAACAGCCCTCGACTAGCAGCGAGGGCTTTTTGTCACTGTATGATTCGCACTCGCTCTTTCTCCCCACACCCCCAATACTTGAAAGCTAAAACTGTACACCAACACCGCCTTGTAAAGAAAAAGCTGTTCCTCCTCCATTGCGATAGGCATCGAAAGCAATAATTGCATTGCCAAAGAGAACAGCGTTGCTGTTGGGCAAAACGTGATCAATACCTGGTTGGAGGACAAAACTAGTTTTATCCCCTACTGGCGAAGGGGTATCACCACTAGCAAAAGCAGCTCCTGCTCCTAGGTAGACATCAGTTTGCCAATCGAGGGGAACATCATAGGAGACAGTTGGTACAACTGCAGTACCTGCGCCAATTATACCTTGTGTTCGGAGGGAGATCGGATATTCTAAAAGTTTGTAGCGCACAGCAATCACTCCCCCTATTTGCCGACCCTCTCCTCTGTCATCCTCTGTGAAACCAATGGTAGGACCAATTCCCACATAACTGCCATAAGCAGCCTGAGCAGATACTGGCTCAGTAGTGAAGGCAACTGTAATCATACCAGCAAAACTGCCTAGAGCTAAAGTTCCTACTGTCGAAAATAAACCAGTTAGACGTAGCATTTGCTAACTCCTCAGTACCAATAAAGCAGAAAACCGCTTTTTATGCTGATTTTAGCTTAATTCCATAAATAAATTTAGGGGCTTGTGACCGTTTTAATTCTTCAATCTAAAATCTAAAATCTAAAATCTAAAATCTCTCTGTCAAATTAGTATCTAAAATTATCATTCTTGCATTTTTTGAAGCAAATGCGATCGCTTGCCTCAAGACAATAATAAAACCAATTGTAGGGGCGGGTTCGCTCAACATCCTTGCTACTCAACGACAACTAAACCAAACCCGCCCCAGCCTCTCAACTTCGGCATAGCTACGCTTAGGGTGTAGCCTCTCGTAGAGATTCTTCATCCGGTAAATCCGGGTTTGGGTTATTCAGCTTTGTCATGGTTTTGATGTTGAGGACTGTTGTATCATAAAGCTAAAACACCGATTGGTGAAACCGGGTTTCTTTGGCAGAAATGCTAATAT
>JAAHGR010000249.1 GCA_010672425.1 Symploca sp. SIO2E6 | reverse complement strand
TTTGTTATTTATTTAGTTGTATGAATTCAAAAAAATTAATTAAGCCAGCTCGATATTTTTTAATTTGTAAGTCGCTTATATGGTGGGTTCAGTGAAAGGACTGGTAAAAGGTTTATAGAAGTTACCGAGCAGCCCCCGATCGCCAAATAAGTGAATGGGTACAGCTAAAAAAGACCAGGTTAATAGATTTAGTTGCCATAGTATGAATGCTACCATAAAAAACAAAACAAAGTTATGAGTAATGTTGTAGAGAATATAAAAGTAGCGACTGGGTACAGTTTGTTTTGTATATTTTACATAAAAGTAGCCAGGAAGATACCCAATTAGATCGATAATGGCAAAGAAAAATGCAAAGTGAATCCAATTGATATCTTGTAAATGTTGATAAAATAAAATCAACGAAACAACAAGCAAGGCAAAAAATTCAATGCGCAATAACCAAAATGTGTTGGTGTTGAACTTGATGTTAGTAAGCATTTTTGATTTCTTCCTTTTAAACTTATACTTGAACTTCAGAAGCTAAATGGTTTGCCAGAGCTTCAATGGTGGGATAATTGTACAGTAGGTTGGGATCGATTTCAGCTCCCAGCCACTCTTCTAAGTCACCAGTCAGACCAATTGCCTCACTCGAATCTAGACCGTAGGACTCGAAGGGCATCGTAACATTCACTTTATCTGCTTCCATTTCCAGCACTTCGGCTATATAGGGAATTAACCAAGCTTGGATCTTTGCTGCTGTTGCTTGAATCTCTGCTGTTGCAGGCTCCTGAAGATTGGTATTGTTACTCCCGAAAACAGAAGGTATTTGACTAACTTGAGAACTTTGTAAATCCATTGTTTAAAACTTTCTTAGTTGCTTCGATGAGTATGTTTAAACTTTAACAGATTAAGGGTTATAGCCATAGGGATTTACGGATAAATTTAAGTATTCTGACTCCAATCTTCTACTACATTCAAACTGCCATTGATAAACTCAGACCGACAGGCCTGACGGCGAATTTTACCGCTAGAAGTCTTGGGAATGCTGCCGGTTTTAACCAGTACCATGGCATAAACCTGTAAACCATGCTCTGCTGTCACTGCCTGACAGATACTTGTTGCTACCTCTTTCACATCTAGCTTCCGTAGGTAACTTCGTTCTACTTCCTGAACAATTACTAGTCGCTCTGAGCCTTTGCATTCTACTGTAAAAGCCGCTCCACAATGAGGCCGCAGTGCTGGGTGGCTTTTCTCAACTGTTAGCTCTATATCTTGGGGGTAATGGTTTTGCCCTCGGATGATAATCACATCTTTGATTCGCCCCGTAATGAACAACTCCCCATTGAGCAAGAATCCTAAATCCCCTGTGCGCAGAAATGGCCCAGCTCCAGTATCTGCTAGGTAAGCATGAAAAGTTTCCTGGGTTTTCTGTGGTTTCCTCCAGTAGCCTATCGCTACACTCCCCCCCGATACCCAAATTTCTCCCACCTGTCCTTGTTTACAGGAAGTTAACGACTCTGGGTTAACAATCATGACTGTTGTGCCCAGGTGAGAACCACCAACACTCACAAAGCTTCGACTTTCATCCGAGGAAATTTCACTCTCCACTACCGAATTTTGCTCAAGTTCTCCTGTCAATACCCCCCGAATCACCGGCGATTGATTCCTTTCACCACCGGCAGTAAACAAGGTAGTCTCTGCCATACCATAGCAAGGATAAAAGTTCCTGTAGTTAAAACCACACTGAGCAAATTTTTTACTAAATTGCTCCAAAGTTACTGCCCGTACTGGTTCTGCTCCACTGTAAGCCAGAGCCCAGCTACTCAAGTCAATATTTGCTAATTGTTCTGGTTTAACTTTTTTGATACATAAATCATAAGCAAAATTTGGTCCACCACTGGTAGTTGCCCTATATTTAGAAATCGCTTTTAACCAACGAACAGGTTTTTGGAGGAAAGCTACTGGAGGCATTAGAACACTGGGACATCCTACATAAATTGGCTGTAGGACATGACCAATCAATCCCATATCATGGAACAAAGGCAACCAACTAACAAAGATACTCTGCTCGGTATGACCAAATGCCTGTTGAATCGACTGTTGGTTGTGGATGATATTGCCATGGGTTACCATCACCCCTTTGGGGGTTCCCGTAGAACCAGAAGTATATTGCAAAAATGCCAAACTCTCTGGCGTGACTGATTGAGGGACAAACTCTTTGAGATTAACTGCGATGGTATCTGTAGCTACCCACTCTAACTGGGTTGATAACTCCGTTTCCTCTTCCCACCTTTGAGCGAGATCAGCCAACATTGATGCAGTTGTTAGTGCTATCTTCGCTTGGGCATCATTAACGATAGAGAGCAACCGAGACAACTTTTGATTACGTCTAGGAAGATAACCGGGAACTGCAATAACTCCAGCATACAAACAGCCAAAGAAGGCCGTAATAAACTCTAATTCAGAAGGATATAACAATAAAGCTCTTTCTCCTTGCCAAGATTGGAGACGGGCTGCGATCGCTTTTGCTTGTTTGTCTAACTCTCTGTAGGTAAGACTTATAGACTCAGTTTCTTCATTTTTGAGGAAGATAAAGGCTTGTTGATCAGGCTGCTCTTGGGCTCTATGACTGAGAATTGCTAATAATGACACGGTTGCTAAGTCCTTCTTCACTGAAAAAACCGATTTAGAAAACGGTTTTCTTTGGAAAAGAAAAATGTTGATATTTAGTTGTTGTCTTCACGAGAAACCTGGTTTCTCTGAATACTGAATTGGTGTCTTAGTAGACATGTTCAGTATGCTTCAATAAGCCTACTCCCTTGGGAATAATTTAGCATGAGGGGTTACACCCCTCACCCCATTTTCGTGCAGTACAAAATTTTGAAAATACAAACCTTAAAAAAACTTGAAGATGCAACAGGTAAAGTAATGTATGCTGAATTAGCAGAAATTGATGAAGCTAGTGATTTTCAAGTTAAAAATTACTAACTTATATGTTGTCAAGCTTCAAAATCGAGTTGAAGCTTGACAGTACTAAGTTGATAGAAGCTTAATGCAGTATTGCTATAGACTTTCAGGCGGCAAATTTCGAGAGTGGAACAGAGTGGAGATTGACTTTTGTTAGGATTGTGCCCCACTGCTAGTTCAACAGTTTTGTCAAGTAGCTGATGTGGAAAGCGGAATATCGTCCCAGAACCAAGTTCCCTCAGCTTTAGCAACTTCTTGACCTAAACTGCGAACAGAAGCTATCCACCTACCCTGTTCCTCCTTGAAAGTTATATCCAGCAACTTTAATGTACCTTGTAATGATTCGGAGTTCTTCCCTTCCGCATACTTGAGATTAAATTCAATGATTATCTCCTCGTCATCACCCCACCAAAAAGTTCCCGATTGTGAGGTAGCAGAACCTAAACCAAAGATTTTTAAAGAGAAACTTGAGTAAGTTTTGCTTGCGTCATTCAAAACCACCCCACCTTTAATCAAGCGCTTGTTATCACAGAGAGTATATTTGAGGTGTTTTGCGTTAACTAGAGTTTTACCAACTCCCTTGGGTTTCAACTTAGCTTCATCCTTTTTTCCTTGAATTGAAGGTAACTTTTTTTCTGGGAGTTCAGGCAGTTGCTTTTCTTGAACCCTAGGTAGTTGACTAGAACGTAAGCGTAGGCGTACCCGCGCCAGCAGTTCTTTGAAGTTAAATGGCTTGGTAATGTAGTCATCTGCTCCACTTTCTAATCCAGCCACTTTGGCATTGACATCGTCACGGGCAGTGAGGATAATAATTGGCAATTGCGCTCCCTGACTCCGCAACTCTTCTAAAACAGTCCAACCATCTTTGACAGGAAGACCCAAGTCAAGTAGAAGGAGATCAAAATTATTACTGATAGCCATTAGTACAACTTCATCACCATCAGTAGCGACTACCGTCGTGAACCCGCTTGCTCGCAAACCTTTCTCCAGAAAGGCAGCAATACGCGGTTCATCCTCGGCAATGAGAATGCGGTTCATGAGACTAACTTTGCTTAAAAGGTTAGAGTTAATTTGTTTACTCTCGACAATTTATGCCCTAGTATCGCTAACCCAAAAATGAATAATGCATCAATAGGTGATCCCAGGGCGCTGATTGCACCTTTGATTGTATGCTGTTGCACCGATTTGTCTTCAGCATCGGAGGTAATATTTTGCCGACAGCCTAGAGCGTCGGTCAAGTAGAAGCTAGAAACCGGGTTTGGAGGTGACGCTATCAACCAGAGATCAAGGCTCTGACAAGAGAAACCCGGTTTCTTGACCGCCAGCCTAAGAGTTAAAGGATTGACTCACTTTTCTGTAAAGATATATGTATTCGATCCAGCAAATTGCTAAAGCGGAAAGGCTTTTTTAAATAGTCATTGACCCCTTGCTTATCCTCAATCTCGGCTCTAGCACTGACAATAATCACGGGGATCTGTTCTCCCTGACTCCGCAACTCTTCTAAAACAGTCCAACCATCTTTCTCAGGAAGCCCCAAATCAAGGAGTAGGAGGTCAAAATCGCCGCTTAGTGCCATTTGCAGAGCCAGCTTGCCATCTGGAGCGATTGCGGTGCAAAACCCGTTTTTTCGGAGTCCTTTCTCGATAAAACAAGCAATGCGGTATTCATCTTCAGCAATAAGTATATGGCTCATGATCTAGGACATCTTGGAAATTAGGTGCAGGCGAAGTTATTGGGGTAAAAGCTGACGAATGATAATATCAGCTAAAGCTATTTTTGGCAATAGGGTTTCTTGCTCGAAAGCATTAATTGTCATTTTCTTGGATTAATCTTGTATGAAATCCTGATGAAAAAATTCTCATTAAATCATGGGAATTGGGAATTGGGAATTGGGAATTGGGTATTGGGTATTGGGTATTGGGTATTGGGAATTGGGAATTGGGAATTGGGAATTGGGAATTGGGAATTGGGAATTGGGAAGAGTCCACTTTTATCCTCTGGTGGTGAAATTTTTTCATGGGGACTGCCTTGTCCCAACGACAAATATTAAGCACAATTTACTTACATGGCAGATTATGGTAAGCGAGATCGCATTACGGGATTTGATTTCAAGTTCGCAGTCGATAGCCGATACCCCTGACAGTCTCAATTAAGCCACTACCTAGTTTTTTCCGCAGGTAACCCACATAAACATCAACGATATTAGAACCAGGGTCATAGTCATAACCCCAAACATGATCCAGTATTTGTTCACGACTAAGCACTTGTCCTTTGTGGCGCAGAAAGGTTTCTAAGAGGCTGAACTCTCGTGTAGGTAATTCCACATCCTTGTCTTTTACCTGAACTCTACGAGTACGCAAGTCAAGGACAAGATTACCAGCCCTAAGCTCCGTTTCTTCTTGGATACTAGATTTTTGACGGGTGCGCAAGCGCAAGCGCACTCGTGCTAGCAGTTCTTCAAAACGAAAAGGCTTGGTCACATAATCATCTGCACCACCTTCTAATCCAGCTACCTTGTCCGTCAGGTCATCCCGGGCTGAGAGGATAATAATGGGCAGTTGTGCCCCTTGTCCTCGCAACTCTTCCAAGACAGTCAAACCATCTTTGATAGGAAGTCCCAAGTCCAACAGCAGCAGATCAAAACTTTCGTTCAGAGCTAAGCAAATCACTTCATCAGCATCTTTAGCAATCTCACTAGTAAAGCCATTGGCACGCAAACCTTTTTCTAGGAAGGCAGCAATGCGAGGTTCATCTTCAGCGATTAGTATACGACTCATGAGACGAAATTTCCTGAAGTGGTTCTAACGGCAAAACAATCGTGAAGGTTGAGCCAGTACCTAGTTGGCTAACTAGTTCAACATAACCACCGTGAGCACTAACAATGGCTCGCACAATGGCAAGTCCCAAACCAGCGCCTTCAGAACGTCTACGGCACTGAGAAGCCCGGGCAAAACCCTCAAAAATGTGCTCTAGGTCTTTGGAAGCAATTCCTTCTCCAGTATCGCGTACCCAAAAACGCACACTGCTTTGATCCATAGCAGAACCTAAGACAATCATATCAGTTTTCATTGTATGCTGGGTAGCATTCTGAACCAAGTTCATTATTGCTCGAGTAATCCATTGCTGATCAACAACAATGGGACCTTTTCCCTGATCCTCCAATTGCCAGTTGCGATTTGCCAAGGTTTGGGCTTTGGCAAAAAGTTCTTTGGTCAGGGAACTAACTTCTACAGTTTCTCGTTGTAGAAAATCCGGTCGCTCGGTCTTCGCTAAGAGAATCAGGTCTTCAACAAAGCGGTTCATGCGCTCTAGCTCATCGATAACTAATTCAATCGTTTTTTCTTGTTCTTCAGGATCATTGCCAAACAATTCTAGGTGACCCTGAATAATTGTAAGTGGTGTGCGCAGTTCATGACTGGCGTCATTAATAAAGTTTCTTTGAATATTCAAAACCTCTTGCAGACGATCCATGATCTCGTTGAAAGTTGTGGCTAGTTCCGCTAGTTCACCAGACCCTTGTACTGGAATGCGTTGCTTGAGGTTTGCCTCTGTTATCAGAGAACGAGCAGTTTGTGAGAGCGATCGCAAAGGAGCCAGTACTTGTCCAGAAATTATCCATACTAGAACTATACTCGAAGCAAAGACACTCAGTAAAACTCCCACAACAATAGTTAATGCTTCTACTGCTGCTTGGCGTTCCTTGGCTGTGGCTTGGGCTGCCAGGAAGACACCTCGCACCTGTCCCTCAATGATTACTGGTTCAGCCAGATAAAGAATATTACCGACATTGCTATCGGCAGTTTCTTGTTGACCCTTTAATGGTTGAGTCAGTTTTGCCCAACGATTCAATAGGTTTAGATCTTGCTGTAGCCACTGAGGTAGTACAGTAGGACTAGATTTGTAGAATTTACCATCAAGGAAGGTAATTAAATACATCTGCTGTTTTGGTGCTTCCCTAGCTAGGAAATTCTGGAAAAGATGATCGAGTTTTTTCCCTGTTAACTCTTGGTCAATAGATGTTTGTTCCTCGAAGAATTCCTGAAATCCCTCTAGCTGTTGAGCTAAATCTCCTCGCACCCGTTGGTCTACCCTGTACAAGACCACCTTATAGAAGATGGGAATTGATAATCCGACCAAAAAGATTATCAGTACCAAATACCAGGCAAAGATGCGAGTACGAGCTTCCCCAAAAAAGCCGTGCTGTAAAGAGAGTCTTTTGTTCCTTACTATACCAGCAGTTTGACTGCTCTGTGCAGTAGAGATTCGTGCCTGGCCAGTCATGAATTTATAGGTGATTAGGCTACCGTGGGTGGTAATATCCTCCAAAAACGGGAGTCTTAACCTTGATTCCGCATCTTCAACTGTAACATGGGCTTTATTAAGCAGGCATTTTTAGTGACATATTAAAACCTAAAACCTAACACCTAAAACCTAACACCTAGATTATGGCTAACTTCATCGGTTTGAGTGCTGCTTTGGGACTCCTAACACTACTGGTATTTGGCTTACTGCAATGGTTACACATTAGTGCTGGTCATTTCCTGGATTGGGTAATTGCCGTCTTGAGTTTTTGGTGGTTGTTGGTCATTGTGACAGTACCTTGGAATGTCCACTTAGAAGCTAGAGAGGTTTTGCTACAAGCCGAGGCTTCTAGCAAACAAGGGATTGCTGTTGATGCTAAGCAAATAGAGTATGTCAAGACTTTATCGAAGCGATCACTAATTGTAGCTATGGCTCTGCATTTCTTATCGGCTGCTGGTCTTTATACTCTAGCAGCTACTGGCATTAGTGCAGTTGGTTACATTAGTTCCGGCGCAGCTTTACTCCTAACTGTCCTGCGTCCTGCGGTAAGATTTTACGAGTATTTAGCGGCAAGGCTGGCGATGATTCGGCGAGAGTTTAAGTATCCCCGTGAAGATATCATGGAGTTGCGATCGCGTTTTAACACTTTGGAAAATACTGTCAAACACTTGAGTAACCAAATCGATCTCGAAAATCCTGACTCCTTGGTAGCTACCCAGCAGCAGTACTCGGAAAAAACTCGTCAAGATGTAGCTAGCCTTAAAGCTTCTGTTGAACAACTAGCCGCCAGCAACGAAGCGGAACATCAACGTATTGCTCGTGATGCTCAACAAGCGATTTCTCAGCTGACTATAGATAGCCAATTTCTAGATCACGTCCGCGAAATTATTCGCTTTTTTAAAAGAGCATAAGGAATTGGGAATTGGGAATTGGGAATTGGGAATTGGGAATTGGGAATTGGGAATTGGGAATTGGGAATTGGGAATTGGGAATTGGGAATTGGGAACTCTTCGGAAACTAGGAATGACTACTGGCGCGACACAGCCTATTATGGTAGTTTAGATTTTGGTAGTGCGAGCGTCTCGCTCGCGCTTAAGTCAAAAGCGAGCAAGATGTTTGCGCTTACGCGCACGCTACGCGAACGCACTACATCTATTCCCTCATTTTAGGTGTGTCACGCCAGTAGTAGCGCGACACAGCTAAAAGTGTAGGTTGGGTAGAGCTTTCTTCGTGACCCAACATAACCCGCTCCAGCGTTGGGTCTCGTTGCCTCGACCCAACCTACATCTATTCCATCATTTTAGCTGTGCTGTTTTGTTATAAAAATGTGTGTAATTCAGACATTACAGGCGCACACCTATTCCATTATTTAAATAATAACCAAAAATCACGATAATTGCAACCGATACAATCTTAGAAAGGCGATCGCTTATCGCTCCAACCGCAAGCTTTAGATCCCCGACTTCTTTAATAAGTCGGGGATCTTGGGGGAGTGAGCGATCGCTCTTATGGCTAGGGATTAGTTGCGCTAATCGGGAGGATGCTGACAGGGCGGGTTTTTGATGGAAATATTTTGGTTTAATAGCCTAGGTTATCCCTAAAACAGCCCCTATGAATTTCCCTACACAATGCTGTTTGGTTATAAGAATGTGTCATATTCATAGATTACAGGCGCACACCTATTCCATTATTAAGATAATAACCAAAAATCACGATAATTGCAACCGATACAATCTTAGAAAGGCGATCGCTTACAGCGCTTTGCGCTGTAATGAAGTACACTTTTCCGGAAGTCCCCCTTATTAAGGGGGATTTAGGGGGATCAAGACTGTACCGCATAGCAGAGCAAGCTGCTGTATCACTCCAACCGCAAGCTTTAGAGCCCCGACTTCTTTAATAAGTCGGGGCTCTTGGGGGAGCAAGCGATCGCTTTGAGCACTAGCGAAGCTGATCACATTTAATATAAATATAAAAGTAGTGCGTAAGCGATGCTAGCGCGTAGCGCAAACATCTTGCTCGCATCTGATATCAATTCCGGCTACATTGGTTAATATTCACTCTGGTAGGGGCGCAATGCTCTGGTAGGGGCGCAATGCTTGCGCCCGCCAGTGTCTATGTTTTCTAACCAAAAAGCCAAATTATTAATCATTCCGATACAACCGGAATTGATATGAATTAAAGTCTTGCTCGCGTCTGAATTAAAGGGCGGGTTTGGTTTAATTGTCGTTGAGTAGCCAAGATATTGAGCGAACCCGCCCCTACGGAGTTTGCTCTTAAGGCAGAATTATATACAAATAATTTTGCACGACTACTCATTACTCATTACTTATTACTCATTACTCTTGAGAAACTATTTTAGATTTTAGATTTTAGATTTTAGATTTATTTAGATTTTGGATTAAAGAATTGAATCAACACAAGCTTAAGGCTCCGAGAGGAGGAAGGATGCGGGAAATAGTGTTTCTCCTGTTCAATTGGGGGCGCGAAGCGCTCCTTGGGAGCTCTTGAGAAAATAGAAATAGCAAAAGGATGGCCGAATCCTTTGATATGACTAGTTTCTAACTTCTTTTTAGGCAATGAAAACTCTTCTTCCTCCTGCCTCGGAGCCTACTGCCTCCTGCCTTAAGAAAGCTCATTACTCATTACTTATTACTCATCCCTCACCAAGGATTACCAATCAGTGTAAAAGCACTCCAGTAGTAAGGATGACTGAAGTCTTTGTCTGGAAGTTGGGCTAATTCTGGTGGTAAGGGAATACGCTCATTATCGACAATTAACTGACCATCTTCTATACGTACTTCTCCCTTGAGCATGGCTAGTTGTGTCTGCCGCAGTGCTTCAGCTTTTACCGGGATTTGCTTCAATTCCTCGTAAAATTTGGTCATTAACCCTAGGGTTCCTTCATCGCTGACATACCAGAGACTACCCATTGCTGTACTTACTCCTGCTTGTACCGCCAAGCCAGCAAAACCCAACTCTGCTTCATCATTTCCCACTGCTGTGCGACAGGCACTCAAAACCAATAGGCTTACTGGTGGGTCATTTAACTCTAT
>JAAHGR010000248.1 GCA_010672425.1 Symploca sp. SIO2E6 | reverse complement strand
ATCCACTTTGCCATCATAGATGGAGAACCATATTTATAATACTCACTGCCCTTAATAAAGAAACCTATGAGCCAATGTTTATTTTTCCACTTTTGTATATGTTCACGGCCAAAGTCTCTAACTGTAGTAACAGAACCCTTAGAAGTGGTTTTTAGTTCAAACGGAATAGTCTTTCCATCTAATTTCAAAAAAGCATCTATACCAGATCGCCCTTCTGTTTCATCTTTATAAAGCTCAAAAAGGGAAATCATTGCCTTTTCTCTATCGTCATCTTGAAAATTTTTTGCCATTTTATTCTTCAATGTTCAGTCTAGCACACATATCAGCCTTCTTAACTCCTGCCTCCTGCTTCCTGACTTCTTCTACCTACCGCACCTGTTTCAAATTATCCACCTGCTCTGAGAACAAATCGGTGAAGATGTTGATTACCCGACGATCGCGTATTTTAATGTTCACACTCACTGACATCCCCGACTGGAGTTTAACATCCCGCGTTTCGTTAACTTTGAGGGTCTGTTGATTCAGTTTGACCTTGGCTGGGAAACTATAGAAAGGACGGTTTTCATCCGGTGCTGGTGGTAAGGCATCAGAACCAATCCACATTAATTTACCTTTGATATCACCAAATTCACTAAAGGGAAATGAGTCAATTCTCACATCTACATCCATATCTTCTTCAACAAAGCCAATATCTTGATTTGTGATATACACTTTGGCGATTAAGTCGTCTCCTGGGACGATTTTCAAGATTGGTTCTATGGAGTTACTATTGGCCACATAGCCTTTACTTGCTTGTAATTCAAAGACGATTCCTTCTACGGGGGCTTTAATCTTTTGATAACCTAAAGTCAGCTCAGCCTGTTTCAACTGACTATCGATTTCGGCAATCCTTTTATCATTTTCGACAATGGTTTTGTTCAATTGGCTGACAATATCGTTGAATTGCACATTAATGGCATCCATTTCTTTGTCGTTGCCAGCTATCAAATCTGTCAAATCTTTTTGCGAGACGGCTTTGGTGTTCTCTAATTGTTTTTCCGCTTGAGCAATATCTAAATCGAGGCGTACTTCTTCCTGTTGTAATTGTTCTAACTCGGATCGGCGGGTTCCTACCTCACTCTCTTGTCTACGATATTGGATTTCTGGTACTGCTCCTTGCTCCCAAATCGGTTGAATCTGATCTAAGATTTTTTGTTCGGTGTCTAACCGATTTTGAGAGTTTTCCAGTTGCACTTGGTTCTGCTGTTGCCGTTTTTTGAGCTGTTCAACTTCCGATTCCGCTGCGGCTACACGGGAGTCAAGTTCGGCTTGAGCAACTCGTAAACGTTCCCGTTGTTGGGCATTGAAGTTAGTTCCTGTAAAATCACCATCGAGTTGAGCGCGATAGAGTAGGTTTTCTGCTTCGAGAGCTTCTTTTCTTTTGATGATGGCAGGCAGTTGGGAGGCGAGTTGGATCAGT
This sequence comes from Symploca sp. SIO2E6, assembly GCA_010672425.1. GTDB lineage: Bacteria > Cyanobacteriota > Cyanobacteriia > Cyanobacteriales > Coleofasciculaceae > Caldora. Next base: position 8,865 of record JAAHGR010000248.1, on the reverse strand, counting down.
TCCTTTTTGTTGACGTCTGTTGGTGGCAAGGGTGGGGAATTAGGATTGTCGATCGCGGCGCGATAAAATTGGTTTTCTTGTACCAACTTGGAGCGAATTTTGGTCAGGGAGATGAATTCTGCTTCTGTGGCAGCAGGCTCAAGTTTCAGGAGTACTTGTCCCTGCTTAACCCGTTCCCCATCCTCAATATTGACTTCTGTAACCACCCCACTAACCGGGACTTGCACTTCTTGTACAGCACCTTGGGGTTCCAGTTTACCTTGAGCCGGAACCGCTTCTTCGATTCTGGCAAAGTAAGCCCAAACAACACCGAAGGTAGTTACTCCCACAATAGTCCAGAGGATCGCTCTTGACCAACCGCGAGATTGTTTAAGAATAACACCTTGGTCGAATCTACCTTTACCATTACTTGGAGCCTGGAAAGAAGTATCTTGACTAGTAGTAGCTAAATTGAGATTTTTAGCAGAATTTGCTTGATTGGATCTGGAGCCATTATTTAAGTTCATTTTTAATAATGATTAAGAGTAAACGACAAATAACAAACAACAAACAACAAACGACAAACAACAAACACCTAAACTTGTGATTCCTGTTGCTGATAGAGGCAGTAGTAACTACCTTTTTCTGCCATTAACTTTTCATGGGTTCCCTGTTCTACGATTACTCCTTTGTCCATCATCAAAATCAGATCGGCGTTGCGAATGGTGCTGAGGCGGTGGGTAATAAATAACACGGTGCGTTCTTTAAAAGTTTGGGCTAGATTTAAACTTACCTGTCGCTCTGTATCATAATCTAAGGCGCTGGTGGCTTCGTCTAAAATTAGGAGTCGGGGTGATTGTAAAATGGTTCTGGCGATCGCAATTCTTTGTCGTTGTCCTCCGGATAGGGAGGAACCCCTTTCTCCCACGGGGGAGTTGTAGCCGATGGGTAAGTTCATGATAAATTCATGGGCAACGGCAATTCTGGCGGCTTCGATGATTTCTTCGGTGGTGGCATCGGGATTGGTTAAGCCAATGTTCTCTTGGACTGTTCCTTCAAAGAGGAGGGTGTCTTGGGGAACGATACCCACTTGACGCCGCAGGGAGTAGAGTTCTACTTTATTAATATCGTAACCATCGATAATAATGCGACCGGAGTTGGGTTCATAAAGTCGTGCTAAGAGCTTGGTGAGGGTACTTTTACCAGAACCACTTTGACCAACAATACCGACGAAAGAGCCAGCGGGAATCTCTAGGTTAATATTGTTTAACTGCATTGGACCACTGGTGGCAAAGCGAAAGGAGACGTTTTCGTACTTTACGGTTCCTTGCACTGCGGGTAGGGGAATGTTATCCCTTTCTGCTTCTGTGACTTCTTGAGGAGTATCGAGAATATCGCTAAGACGCTCTAAGGAGAGAGCCGTGGCTTGGAAGTTTTGCCAAATTTGGGCTAATCTCAGTAAGGGACCGGTAACATAACCAGCAATAATGCGGAAAGCGATTAATTGTCCTAGGGTTAGTTCCCCTGCTAACACTAGATAGGCTCCTACCCAGAGTACGAGTAAGGCCGATAGTTTGTTTAAGAAATTGCTAGTGGAACTAGCGGCGGTGGAAGTCAAAACATTCCTGAAACCTTCGCTCACATAACTTCCATACCTTTCTTGCCATTTCCAACGCGATCGCAATTCGATATTCTGAGCTTTGACTGTGGAAATTCCGGATAAGACTTCTACTAAGTAGGATTGGGTTTGGGCATTTTTTTGCGCTTTGGCCCGTAGTTGTCGCCGTACAATGGGGGAAAAGATAACTGTTAGTAGGACGAATAAGGGAATGACAGCTAGAGTTACCAGGGTTAGTACCCAGCTGTAGATGAACATGACCACGATGTAGATTACAGAAAATACTGCATCTAGCACTACTGTTAAGGCTGTACCGGTGAGAAACTGACGGATATTTTCTAATTCATTGATCCGGGTAGATAGTTCACCAACTGGTCGTTTTTCAAAATACCGTAGAGGTAGGCGCAATAGGTGATCGATAATTTCTGAACCTAAGGCCATATCGATGCGGTTGGTGGTATCTACAAAGAGATAGGTGCGTAAACTGGTGAGAATCCCTTCAAAGATGGCGATGACTACCAGGAAACCGCCCAAAATATGTAGGGTATCGGGGGAGTTTTGCACAATTACCTTGTCGATGATTACTTGAATCATCAGGGGATTGGCCAAACCAAACAGTTGTACAAAAAAGGAAGCAATGAGGACTTCTGTCAAGACTCGGCGGTAGCGGATCAGGGAAGGGATAAACCAACTTAAACCAAACCGCTGTTGGGGGGTATCCTTAGTGGGTTTTAGTAGTAAGATGGGAATCTGTGGCTCGGAGTTAGCCTGGAACTTTTGAGGATCGAGGCGTCTTAGTCCTACTTCTGGATCTGCTAGCAGTAATTCCCGTTCATTGGCTTCGTAGAGAATGGCAATACCATCTTGCCAGTTGAGCAATGCCGGGGTTGGTAGGCGACTTACCGCTGTTGCTGGTATATTAGCTAGTTGAGCACTCAATCCCATCAATTCTGCGATCGCGCCACAGTGTTGGAGAGAGACACTACCAGTACGGGAGTATTGGTTGGTAATCACCCGCTGCACGATATCCCGGCGAAAAGGCATACCCCAATATTTACTGAGCATCTGGAAGCAAGCTAAAGGTATTTGCACCGGACCTCGACCACGAATAAAGGGATAAGTCTGGGGTGTCTGATCCGCAGTATAACTCGGCCCCCCTGCTTCTGGTTGCGGGGGAGCATAGGGAATATCAATCGTTGGGGTGGCTTGATCCTGGGATGGGGTAAAAGGTGTAGTGGGATGTTGTGCAATAGTAGGCTCATCTTCGGGGTCATCCCAGAAATCTTGTTTGAGATCTAGGGTAATTTCTCCTGGGGAATCCTGGGGTGAGTCTACCACTTCCGGCTCAGTAGTTGTTCTGCTATTGGCCACTGCTTCAGCAATCAAATCCGCCGGAATCCCTACCAAGCGAGTCGCACCACGACCCTTAACTGCTAAGTTGCCAATAGTATCAGCTGTTAGATAGGAACCAACGGGAAAGTTGGCAGGTGCTCCTCCACTAACAAACCAAGAACGATTGGCATCCAGTTGACCCGACAGACGCTTACCGGCAGCTAAATTATAGATTAAGGCATCGGACCAAGCCTGAGCCGCCAGTTCCTTGAGGTCAACTTGTGCCTGAGCCTGTCGCTGGAGTTCTGCTGCTAACAAGTCAAAGATTTCTACCAGGGCACAACGGTTGCGAAAGGATGTAGCTAGGGTAGAATTGTTAAGCAGGTTAAGAAAATCTGCGGCATTGAGTGTGAGACAAACCGATTCCGTAGAAGCGATCGCAGTTTCACAGGGGACTTGTCTTACTAAACCTACCCAGCCGAGGATTTCCCCTGGTTTGAGTAGTTTCAGGGTAACCGGTGTTTGCAGGTAGGGATTGTAACCCAACAGTCTAGCCTGTCCTTCATAGAGTAGGGAAACTTGAGCTGGCATGGTCTCCCTGACGACAATTGCTTGACCCATGCGATAGCGTAGTAACTGGCAGTTGTTGGTCAGTTTGGCCAGTTCCCGGTTGGACAACTGACTAAAAGGGAAGATGCCAGCTAGAAAGTCTTGAATTGTTGTCGTATAGGTCATAGCATCGGCCAAAGTTACATTAGTTAGCAGTTTTTAGTTATACCAAGTAGAAGGCATCTAGGCAGATGACCTACTTTTGTGGGTCTGCTAGAGGGCCGGTCAAGAAACCGGGTTTCTCTTGTTAGAGCCTTGATCTCTCGTTGATAGCATCACCAGAAACCCAGTTTCTAGCTTCTACCTGACCAACGCTCTAGGCAGCCCTATATACTTAATCTCAGCAATTTAGAACTATTTTTGCGAAATTGCTATAAAAGTTAAACATTTAGCGATTAGATTCTAGCGTTTCAGATAGAGCAGATGAGCATTTGTTAATTTTTGTGCTAATCATCCTGGATATTTGATAAATTTATCTTCATTTTATTTGCGATCGCACCATTTTTCTGGTAGTTTGTTATAATTAGAAATCTTACGCACATGTAAATTACAGCTAATAGCATACCTAGAACCATCAATATCGCTCTTCTAGATTTGCGGCACTTGCTCAGCACAACCAAACTCCTGTCAAAAATATTCCTGGGTAGGTGGGCAGAAATCAACGCACATGGCTATCCATTACGCAAAAGTCGCTGAAACGCTTATTATGCCGTTCGGGCTGCTCTTTAAAACCCTTGCTATAAAAGGATTCTTATCTTGAGAAACCCAAATTGCAACCGTTCATGGGAACAACTGGTATATAAGGATTACACAGACTTGTGCCTAACGCATAGCTTTTAGGAGAGGGGTTTGGGGAGGGGTCAGACCCCATATCGATTCGCCAACAACATCTTTAAACTCCGGGCGGATTTGGGGTTTTGTTGAGAGTGTTACAAGAGCTAAGGAGCGATCACACGACATTATATTAGTGTGGTAAGAGCCAGCTGGCAGCTAATAGGGTATATATGTGCGCACATTCTCCCATTATAAAATAATATCAGAAAATAATCGTAAATGCAACCAAGCTGGAACATCTCCATTTCCTAACAAAATATTGATAATTTAACTTTAATGCGAATTAAAGCGATCGCACCCTCCTTCATTCCCCATTCCCCATTCCCTATTCCATTCACCCCACCGCATATTCTGTAAATTGTCTCATAAAGGGAGAGTGGAAACCAATAACGATATCAGTTTTAGGAACACCCATTTGAACCAGTTCTGCTGCAATATCTCGTTCTGTGGCATTCCATTGCAACCAAATTTTACCCTCTTCAATATCCAAGTGAAGGATACAACTATGAACCCATTGGTGTTTATTCCAGCCTAGGTGCATGAGCTGGTAATGATCCCTGTCACGATCGAAAATGGGTTGTACTTCAATTTCTCCGTTTGCTGGCTTGTATTGGCTATGATCTAGTAACAGGTTTTCAATGTAAGAGCGATACAGTTCTAGGTTTTCCATTTAACAATCACCTCTTGTTCCACATCAAAGACTATAAGTTTAACTTGATTTTCTTCAACAATCAGTTCTGTGAACTTAAGACAGAAGAAAGAATCATAGGTTTTAGCAGGAACAGCTAAATATAGTATTCTGTCAGGTTCTTCTTTTTGTAAAGCTGTTCTATAATTAATGTATTGTCCCAAGGCAGTGTGAAATTCATAAATTGCTGAGGATTGCTCCAAAAAACTCTTGACTTCGACAGCTATTTTATGCTTTCCTTTAGTTGCTGCCAGCAACTTTTCTGCTCCTAGGTCAATAGCCATGTTAACTCCTCCATAGCTAATGTTAAATTGATCATGAGTAATCAACCATTGATCTTTAATTAGAGCATTCTTAGCAGTTTGATGAAAAAAGTCTTTGGCCAAGGTCTACCTACTAGAATCAGTTATACCTAGATTATACATTGTTCTGATAAGAGGTAACCATGCTTGACTGATGAGGAGTGTGGGAGGTGTGGAGGGAAAGAATCTTCCCATACTTGAGATACATTCTCCAATAACGGAATGTCTTAACCCAGCTTGAGTTAAGGGTTGTATCCTAGAAGTGAAGCGATCGCACATACAGGACAACTAATATGGAAGTGGTTATTCCCAGGGAAATTGTTGCGGCTACGAAGATGTCGGAAACGCAACTGAAACTAGAAATTGCTCTTATGCTCTATAAGCCGGAGAAAATTAGTAGTGGCAGAGCCTGTCAGTGGTTAGGAATAAATTTGATTGAATTTCGCCGGGAACTAGGTCAGCGAGGACTGACAATCAATTATGATGTTGAGGATTTTGAATCTGATCTCAAAACTTTGGGGTTACTGGGTAGATTATGATTGTTGTCAGTGACACTATTGAAGCGATATGTCAATATTGACTATGCTAATGTTGATGTGGACAATCAAACAGTTTTTGATTCAGAAACAGACCAATATATTATTATTTCTTACGGTTGGGGTAAGAATAGGCGGATTCATGGCTGTCTGATTCACATCAATATTATTGAGGAGAAGGTTTGGGTGCAACGAGATGGCACAGAAGATGGTATTGCTAATGAATTAGTGGATGCCGGGATTCCTCAAGAAGAGATTGTGTTAGGATTCCACGAGCCTGGAGTGAGAAAGTATACAGGTTTTGCTGTAGCATAGATGGTCTGATTTTATTAGACTCACATCTTGCACTATGCATCATATATACTTAAATTTGGTCAGTTAGAACAATTAATTCCAATACACCAAACAGTCAAATCTTATCACTGTTGCTAGATGAGCTGTTGCCTATTGCTTACCTCTACAAGTATGTTTCCGGCAGGCGTACAAGATCTGAGCGTCTAACGGACGCGATCGCATATCTGATACCAAATCCGCTTTTAAAGGTACAATATCACAATTGGCTCAAGCCTTTGATATAGGATGATTTGGTCGATATGGGTAATCAGCCTATGTAAACCGGATTTGGTATGACTTATTCTCATAGAAGGTTGACAGTTAGGAAAAGTGTGGTAATCATTTTGCGGTTTGGGTTCTTACTGTCACAGTATTTGTCGAAAAAGACACTAAATTATGGAACTGCTCGAAAGCCAGATGCAATTATTTGGGTTTTTGGCTTTTTCAAAATCGCTGCAATTAGTCTGACATTGACATTAATTAAGCTAAAAATATTCCTAACAGAGTGATCGTTTTCTCTTGTAGTCAATTTTTAAATGATGCAATAAAGTAGTGCGTTCGCTTAGCGTGCGCGTAAGCACAAACATCTTGCTCGCTAGAACACCGATTCAGTATTCCTATTTACGCCAAAATCAACACCTCAGGGCGAAGCATATCCTTCGGGAACTGCTTCGCAGAACGGACTGAAAAACTAGGGTTTGAGGGATAAATTATCGCCCGAATGCTATGCTGCTACGCACCATGCTACGCTTTCCGCCCCTACATCTAGATCTGGTTAGTGAATCGGTGTTCTAGAGTGTCCGTCAAGAAACTTGGTTTCTTGGGAAAAATGCTGATATGAGAGTCATTATTCACAGCAAGAAACCCAGTTTCCCAATTCCCAATTCCCAATTCCCAATTCCCAATTCCCAATTCCCAATTCCCAATTCCCAATTCCCAATTCCCAATCCTCAATTCTCAACTTCAGCCACCATCAACAGAGTCTTGAGTACAGAATCCGGATTGAGACTCATTGAATCAATGCCTAACTCCACCAAAAACTTGGCAAATTCAGGATAGTCACTGGGAGCCTGACCACAAATACCAATTTTACGCCCTTTTTCCTTAGCTGTCGCGATCGCCATTTTTACCATGCGCTTGACTCCCTGATTGCGCTCATCAAAGATATGTGCCACTAAGGCGGAATCCCTGTCTAAACCTAGAGTTAGTTGGGTTAAATCGTTAGAGCCAATGGAGAAGCCGTCAAATACTTCTGCAAATTCATCTGCTTGAATGACATTACTAGGTAATTCGCACATGACGTAAACTTGCAAACCGTTGACACCCCTCTCTAAACCATGTTTGGCCATTTCTACTAACACCTGACAACCCTCTTCTGGAGTACGACAGAAGGGAATCATGGGGATGACATTAGTTAAACCCTTTTTATCCCTGACTCGCTTGATTGCCTGACATTCCAAGGCAAAGGCTGCTCGATATTTCGGATCATAATAACGAGAGGCTCCCCGCCAACCCAGCATCGGGTTTTCTTCCTTGGGTTCAAACTGCTTACCACCCAACAGGTTGGCATACTCATTGCTCTTGAAATCCGACATCCGCACTACCACTGGTTTGGGATAGAATGCCGCTGCAATCATGGCAATCCCACGAGCCAGTTTATCGACAAAGAATAGAGGCTTATCCTGATAGAGTTTGGTTTTCTCGGCAATTTGTGCTTTAACTGCTTCATCCTCTAACTGTTCAAAGTGAACCAAGGCTAGGGGATGGACGGCAATATGGTTGGCAATGATAAACTCCAACCGTGCCAAACCGACACCATCACAAGGAATCGCTGCTAAACTAAAAGCTTTTTCTGGATTACCCACATTCATCAAGATTTGGGTACGAGTGCGAGGTAAATCTGCCAAAGTTGTCTTATTTACCTCGAAAGGCAGTAAACCTTGGTAAACTCGTCCTTCGTCTCCTTCAGCACAAGAAACAGTCACTTCTTGATTATTGTGCAATACCTCTGTGGCATTACCACAGCCAACAATAGCAGGAATGCCCATTTCTCGTGCAATAATAGCCGCATGACAAGTCCTGCCTCCCTGGTTAGTGACAATTGCACTAGCTTTCTTCATAATCGGTTCCCAATCGGGGTCAGTGCGATTTGTGACTAGAACTTCCCCTGGTTGGAACAGATGAATTTTACCTGCATCCATAATAACATGAGCTTGGCCTTGACCGATCGCGGCCCCCACGCTACGACCAGTAACCAAAACTGTACTCTGGTCTTGAAGTTGGTAACTTTCCAGGACATTAGCTGACTTTTGAGATTGCACCGTTTCTGGACGTGCCTGGACGATAAACAGTTCTCCAGTAATACCATCTTTAGCCCATTCGATATCCATGGGAGTATAAGTATTGCGTACCTGGGAATAATGCTCCTCAATCAGCACAGTCCACCGTGCCAGTTGGAGAATCTCCCCATCCGTGAGACAGAATTTATTCCGTTCCGAAGGAGCTACCCGAACATTTCGGGTTAGTTTAGAACCTCCTTCATCATAGATCATTTCGATTTCTTTGGTTCCTAAGCGTTTTTCCAGAATAGTACTAAACCCAGCTTTGAGAGTTGGCTTAAACACCAGGTATTCA
>JAAHGR010000247.1 GCA_010672425.1 Symploca sp. SIO2E6 | reverse complement strand
TGTTATTTGTTATTTGTTGTTTGTTGTTTGTTATTTGTTGCCTCTGAACCTCCGGTTCCCCTCCTTAGAGGGGTTAGGGGTGGGTTTCTCCTTAGAGGGGTTAGGGGTGGGTTCCTCCTTGGAGGGGTTAGGTGTAGGTTTTGCCAATTCTCAATTCTCAATTCTCAATTCCCAATTCCCAATTCCCAATTCCCAATTCCCAATTCCCAATTCCCAATTCCCAATTCCCAATTCCCAATTCCCAATTCTAAATTCTAAACTGTTTAAAAACCGGCCTCCCATCAGGAGTACGAATAATCTTGCCTTGGGGATCTTTTTCCACCTCACAAAAAACATAATTCCCCTCCCCATCCTGTTTCAGAGTTAACTTGCCATTAATATGTTGGTAAGCAGGAGGATAAAATTGGGGAATGCCCTTATATTCCATAATTTGACCCTCCTCATCCCTAACCACTGGCGCCACAACTAGTTGACCATCAACATCAAAAACCCAAGTTTGAGTTTGGGGGTCGCGTACTGGTGTAGGATAAATAGGCAGCTTCCTCTCTTCAGTTGCTTCTATTGTTAAAGGCATTAGGAAAACAACTTCCCCTTGAGGATTGCGCACTAGTTCATTAGTTTGAGGATCCCGCAAGGGAATTGCTCCAGGCACAGGAAGTTTTGGCTGTTCGATGTCCGGGTGGGGAGGATGAAGACTCGGTAATGAATCATTGTCAGGAACTTGATAATGCTTCGTGTACTGCACTGCCGCCTTAGTAAATCCTGACTTTTGTACAAATGCCTGCATACCGGTTTGGTCTGCACTAATAAGTAAGTCAATATCATTAACCTTCATCTCCTCTGCTTTAGCGATCGCAGCATTAGTGAGAAGTTTAATCGCCTCTGGCTGGCGATGTTCCGGCTTGATGTACAGTCCCAAAACCGAACCAACACGACGGGAGACAAAAGGATTATCTACAAGGTGCTCCTCCAACATTTCTTGGGGAAGATACAAAGGAGGTGCTTCATCGTAGAAGTAGATAATCATACAACCTACGATAGTTGTTTGAGCGTCACTTTCATGGAGCAGTACCCAAGCATAAGTTAGGGGATTAGCTAGCTGACGAGCCATGTATTTGGTATAGTTAAAATCAGGCTTAACCACCATTGAGGGGTCAACCTTAGCCCGGTCTTGGGCAAAAGCTTGCCACAGAGTAGCGACCGCGGTTGTGTCAGAGGTAGTTGCTAGGCGATGGGTATAAGTCATAGGTCTTAGACCACTGAAGTGGGAGGCACTATTTAAGTTAAAAATAAATACTTTTCATCTATCTAAAGTAAAGTATTTACCTACAACAGAAAAATATTATGACAAAAAATTAACAAAAACCAGCTTGGCTACGTAGATCCACTTAAATAGCATTTGCGATCGCCCTAAGGGACTTCCACATACTCACAGATGGAAACTGACTCCGGAACACTTAATCCATCTTCTTTCAAGCCTTCCAAATGAAAACTTTGAAGGATGTTTATATTGTCTATGACTTCCTCACGCAACCTATGTTACGTTATTGAGAAAAGCATTGTACAATTAGAGAATGGTTCCCTTAAATCCCCCATCAGTGTAAGCTATGGTTCAGTCCCCAACAGTAATTGGCGAAAAACTCCGTTCTTTCCCTGACCATACTCAATTACCAGAATCTGATGGAACTTTTGTGAAAAATTTTCATGAACATCCCCAAAGCCTGATTCTGACTGACTCCATTGAGCCAGTCTTGCAAGAACTTCACCCAGATAATCATTATGCCATCGGTCAAGATTGCGGCATCTATTGGCGCGAGACAGACCCCCCGGAAAAAGGTGCCGAAGCTCCAGATTGGTTCTATGTGCCGGGAGTGCCGCCGCGACTCGATGGTAAATTTAGACGCTCTTATGTCCTCTGGCGGGAGTATGTAACACCGCTAATTGCCCTGGAGTTTGCCTCAGGTAACGGTACACAAGAAAGGGATAAAACACCGTTGCAATTAGTCAAGGGAAAAGTGCAAAAACCAGGGAAGTTCTGGGTATACGAACAAATCATTCACATTCCTTACTATGGGATATTTATCGTAGATACGGGAGAGTTGGAAATTTATCATTGGGAAGATGGGACTTATCAGCAGTTAACGACCAACGAACGAGGTCACTATCGGATTAACCGGATGAATGTAGAACTAGGAGTGTGGCGAGGGACATATCTAGGTCAACCGGAACAAGCTTGGTTGCGGTGGTGGGATCTCCAGGGGAATCTACTGCTGACGGGGAAGGAGCGGGCATTGGTTGCAGAGGCTCAAACTGAGCAGGAGCGGCAACGAGCCGAGCAGCAACAGCAACGAGCCAAGCAGGAACGGCAAAAACGGCAGCAGTTGGCAGCTCAATTGAAGTCGCTTACTCCCGAACAGCTAAAGAAGTTAGGAATTGATCCCGAACTTTTGGAATAGTCCTATAGAAGAAGGCAGCTCTTAGCATCTGTATGAGAAAAGCATTGTACAATTAGAGAATGGTTTCCTTAAACTCCCCATCAGTGTAAGCTATGGTTCAGTCCCCAACAGTAATTGGCGAAAAACATAGTCCTATAGAAGAAGGCAGCTCTTAGCATCTGTATGAGAAAAGCATTGTACAATTAGAGAATGGTTCCCTTAAATCCCCCATCAGTGTAAGCTATGGTTCAGTCCCCAACAGTAATTGGCGAAAAACTCCGTTCTTTCCCGGACCATACTCAATTACCAGAATCTGATGGAACTTTTGTGTTCGCGGAGCGTGCCGTAGGCAAAAATTTTCATGAACATCCCCAAAGCGTGATTCTGACTGACTCCATTGAGCCAGTCTTGCAAGAACTTCACCCAGATAATCATTATGCCATCGGTCAAGATTGCGGCATCTATTGGCGCGAGACAGACCCCCCGGAAAAAGGTGCCGAAGCTCCAGATTGGTTCTATGTGCCGGGAGTGCCGCCGCGACTCGATGGTAAATTTAGACGCTCTTATGTCCTCTGGCGGGAGTATGTAACACCGCTAATTGCCCTGGAGTTTGCCTCAGGTAACGGTACACAAGAAAGGGATAAAACACCGTTGCAATTAGTCAAGGGAAAAGTGCAAAAACCAGGGAAGTTCTGGGTATACGAACAAATCATTCACATTCCTTACTATGGGATATTTATCGTAGATACGGGAGAGTTGGAAATTTATCATTGGGAAGATGGGACTTATCAGCAGTTAACGACCAACGAACGAGGTCACTATCGGATTAACCGGATGAATGTAGAACTAGGAGTGTGGCGAGGGACATATCTAGGTCAACCGGAACAAGCTTGGTTGCGGTGGTGGGATCTCCAGGGGAATCTACTGCTGACGGGGAAGGAGCGGGCATTGGTTGCAGAGGCTCAAACTGAGCAGGAACGGCAAAAAAGGCAGCAGTTGGCAGCTCAATTGAAGTCGCTTACTCCCGAACAGCTAAAGAAGTTAGGAATTGATCCCGAACTTTTGGAATAGTCCGATAGCAGTGCAATCGCTGTTCTTGTAGGGTGCGTTCCTTATTTTGACGTGTGGAATGTGGGTTAAGATAGACAATATGAATGCGTTATGATGAAATATGAGCCAAATAAGTTGTCAGATTGGTGCGCTTTGGGATGCAGATGCTAAGGTATGGATTGCAAAGAGTGAAGACGTTCCTGGCTTAGCAACTGAAGCTGATACTCTAGAAGCATTGACAAAAAAGCTAAGGATCATAGTTCCTGAACTATTGCAGTTGAACCAGGTTATTCCAGATGACCAAGCGAGTACAATTGCAATCGAACTAACCAGCCATCGGCAGGAAATCATTCAAGTAGCTGCGTAAATGCCGAAATCCTTTACTCCTGACCTAAAAAAGAAATTAACAGAAGCTGGTTGCTATTTTGAACAGAGAGGTAAAGGAGATCATGATATCTGGTACAGCCCAATAACTCAGCGCCGCTTTGTAGTTGCTCAGTCTATCAAGTCTCGTCATACAGCCAACGCAGTACTCAAGCAAGCTGGATTACCAAAAGCATTTTAGTGCGATCGCTAATCTTGTAAGGTGCGTTCCTTGACACAAGCCCGATCTTGACATTTGATGAAGATCTCAACGCACCGCCCCAAACTTAATCTTTAGTACGTCATGCGATCGCTACTCTTGTAAAAGGATGCGTTACGCGATCACGCTTCATATCCTAGGTAGAGAATGTATGTCCTGGAAGTTGAAATATAAACATAATATTATATCAAGTTCGGTAGAATACTTACACTTCAATAATCAAATCCACAACCAACTGTGCCAATTCCGCACTCACCCCCATCGGTTCGCCAAGCCTAAGCAGTAACAGGGGAAACTGTTCTTGCAAACTAGCAACCATTTGGGAGATAGCATCAGTAATGCTTCCAGGAAATAGAAAGTAAGGAACAATCATGATCTCCTGGTTACCCGCATCAGCTAAAATTTTTACCTGCTCCTCCAAAGTTGGCTGCATCGACCAGTAAGCTGCTACCATCCCCAATGTATTGGCTATAATCTCTATTGGCTCATTGCCTCCAATACGACGACTACCATGAGCCAACAAAATCTTGGCATCAGTTTTGAGGAGACTTAACTGCTTTGCCAGCAATCTTCCCAAACCTAGATTAGCACCCAAGTGAGGTTGCAGGTTCAACGCGATCGCATTCCCTAAATTTGCTTGTGCGAGTGCCACCTCTGCTGGGATATCTTCCATGACATGTACTCCTGGCAACAGAAATAGAGGCAACAATTGTATTTGTTGGCAACCAGCACCCACTGTTACCCTAGCAAACTGCTGGATTTGTTCATGGAGGGTCGAGGGAGCCAACTCCAAAGTTGCTGTGCCTACCAGTGGATGAGTATAATTTTGCTGACTCAACTGGTCATGCACCAACTCTGCCAGTTTTGCCATTGCCAACTGGGGACGTGGATCATGACTCCCATGAGAGATTAATAGATAGGCAGTTGTTGACAATTTTATGATAGCTAAGTAGGTTGGTCTTAATATTCGTCCTTGGGTTAAGGCATAGGGCTTCAGGGCAGAAAGCAGAAGGGAAGAGGGCTTTAGCTCACTTAATATTTATTAGCATATTTTCGTTATCACTTGCTCTCTCCAAACCAATAACCTTTAGCATAAACAGTATGAATTAGTGGTGTTTCACCCTTAGCCTCAATTTTGCGGCGCAGTAAGCGAATCAAAGCTGCTAGAACATTACTACTCGGTGGTGTATCTTCCCTCCAAAGATGATGATAAATTTGTTCATGGGTCAACAGTTGCTCCGGGTGCTGCATCAAGTATTCTAGTAGCTTAGTTTCTTTTTCCGATAGCTCAATTAAGCGTCCCTGACGATAAGCCAACTGATTTTCCCGATCAAATTCCAGATTACTTACTTGCAACCGTTCCCTAGCAATAGTCACAGCTGAACGTCTAAGTAAGGCACGGACTCTAGCCAGTAACTCCCGCAGTTCAAAAGGTTTAACCAAATAGTCATCAGCACCAGCATCTAATCCCAATACTCGGTCATCTAGAGTATCTTTAGCAGTAAGGAAAAGAACCGGTGTAGTTTGATCTTGCGATCGCAACTGCTGGCAAATTTCGAGTCCGGAGCGTTGCGGCAGCATCCAATCTAAAATTAGCAGATCATAAACCCCCCTCAATGCCAACTCACTCCCGGAAATACCATCGTAGGCAACATCAACCTCAAAACCCTCACGACTGAGTACTCTAGTCAAAGGTTCAGTCAACTCAACTTCGTCATCAACTAACAGGATTTGCATCTTGGATTTTAAGGCTCCGAGGCAGAAGGCAGAAGGCTCCGAGGGAGGAGGTAGGAGGCTCCGAGGCAGAAAAACCTAACACCTACCACCTAACACCTAACATTACAAAGGTCTATAGACCCGATAGTTGATTTGAGGGAAGATATTATCGATGAGCTCGACCTTACTGAGCCAACCGCTGTCGATTTTACCAATCTTAATATCTTCATAAAGCTTATTAAAACGCATCAGGTGCGATCGCGTCCGCCTTACGGCATAAGGAACCATAGTTCCTGTGCGCATAATAAAGGCCCAATCGGAAGATTGTGCTAACAGTAACTCCCGTGCCGCTTGGTTAAGCGCCTTCCACTCTAACTCATCTACTGGTTCCTTAGAACCTAACTCAATCATACGTTCTGCTGCTTTGTGCAGGTGTGGGTAAATCCAGGAATTAGTTTGGTTGAGCCAATATTCGTGGAATCCTTTATAACCCCAACTAGATTGGGAAGGTTGAGCAGCTTGCTGCGCGGGATTGTCCTGCAAATAATCTGCTAGATGGGTCAGATCATAGGTGTTCTGGTCATACCAAGACTTGCGGAACAGGTAATCGATAAACCAAGGACCTTCGTACCACCAGTGACCAAATAACTCAGCGTCGTAGGGAGAAACGATAATTGGAGGACGCTGCATGATGCTACGGAGATGATTCACCTGCTGCTGTCGGTTAAACATAAAATTAGCTGCATGTTCTGCTGCCTTTTCCCTTGCCCAATAGGGATCATATAAGGCTTTGTCTGATAAACCTAAGCCCTTACCTGTGATCTTGTGATACTTAATGCCAATATTTTTGCGCTGTCCATTCGGCATGATATAAGGCTTAATATACTCGTATTCCGCCTCCCAACCTAAATCCTTATAGAATTCCCGGTATTCCGCTGCTCCAGGATAACCGACTTCCGAAGACCAAACCTGCTGGGATGATTCATGATCTCGCCCAAAAGCAGCAACTCCTGTCTTGGTATAGATTGGTGCATAAGTTCCGAAACGAGGACGAGGACGAGCATACAAAATTCCATGACCATCTGTCAGGAAATAGCGTAAACCAGCATCTGCTAGCATTCGCTCTAAACCCTCATAGTAAGCGCATTCTGGCAACCAGATGCCTTTCGGAGGACGGCCAAAGGTTTGCTCGTAATGTTCACAAGCTACCTGAATTTGTGCCCAAACTGCCTGGGGATACATCTTCATCAGCGGGAAGTAGCCATGAGTAGCACCGCAGGTGATGATCTCCAGATTATTGCTGTCTAAGAACTGCTTAAAAGCCATTACCAAGTCGCCTTGATAGCGTTCCCAAGTTTGGCGAGTTGCGCTGAACTCTTGACGGTAATGTTCAGCTAGGTAACGGATATGACCGTTGTGCTCATTATGCTCAATTTCCTTCTCCACCAGTTTTAAGAGTAAAAACAGGTGTTTATCGTAACGTTCTTGTAGCAGAGGATCCCGGAGCATAGACACCAAAGGGGGTGTCATACTCATCGTTATTTTAAAGTCAACGCCATCCCGTTTTAACCCCTCAAAGACATGCAGTAGGGGAATATAGGTTTCAGTGATTGCTTCAAATAGCCACTCTTCCTCAAGGACATAGTCACTTTCTGGATGACGGACAAAAGGCAGATGGGCGTGAAGGACAAGAGCAACGTAGCCATTAGCCATGGTAAATCAGAAGTCTTGAATCGATTGCTAAACTATAATAGATCTTAAGATAATCTAAAATTGTTCTGGTAATTATCAATAACTCAAAACTACTGATAATAGACAATCAATTCTACTGTTGTTCAAGCCTTACCTGTTAAAGAGTGCTCAGACCAAATTGCATGCAGGCAGCTCATGAAAAACCCTCGGATACAGAAGCTCTACTACAGCTTCTACTGTTTACGGATGAACGTCTCAGTTCTCGGAAGAACATCCAAAAAATTCGTCATTACCTAGAAAGCTTGAAGATGGAGTATCCTTTTGAGCTGAAGGTCGTGGATGTGGGCAAACAGCCAGATCTGGCCGAACATTTTAAGCTGGTGGCCACCCCAGCTCTAATTAAGATTCACCCCCAACCTAGACAAGTCCTTACTGGTGGTGATATAATTGGTCAAATCAAAAATAGTTGGCCTCGTTGGCAAAGTTCGGTCAAGGAATACGAGGAAAAGCATTCCCAAGCTATCTCCTCTAACTCAGCCGCAACATCTCCATCTAACACTAGTTCCCTGGCAACTTCAGTAGAACTGATTCGGCTATCCGACGAAATTTTTCGCCTCAAACAAGAAAAAGAGGAACTACTTGAGCAGCTAAAATTCAAGGATCAGGTAATGTCCATGTTAGCCCATGACTTGCGCAATCCCTTGACTGCGGCTTCAATTGCCATAGAAACCCTAAATTTAGAGCAACAACCCCACAATGAGCGGGCATCCAAGCTGACACCTGCCCTAAAAGTAAGGCTATTTGAGCAGGCTCGTACCCAATTGGGCAGCATCGACCGAATGATCACAGAACTACTGCAAGCCGCGAGAGGTAACACCACCGAATTCAATATCCAACTTCGCAAACTGCAATTAGGAAAACTTTGCCAGGATGTGATTGCTCAGATGAGGGAACAGTTTCAGTCGAAGTCTCAGCAAGTGGAAACTGACATACCACAAAAATCGCCATCTGTCTATGCTGATGCCGAATTAATCCGTCAAGTATTGGCAAATCTGCTGGACAATGCGAATAAATATACACCTGTAGGGGGAAAAATTCAAGTGTCCCTACTGCACCGGACAACCCAGAAAATGCAAATTACCGTTGCTGATAATGGTCCTGGTATTCCCGAAGAGAAATGCGATCGCATTTTTGAAGATCACTTCCGGCTAGAGCGAGATGAAGCCAAAGAAGGATATGGTTTAGGTTTATCTGTGTGCCAAAAAATTGTTCATGCCCATTATGGTCGCATTTGGGTAGATCCAGTACCCAAAGGAGGGTGTTGTTTTCATTTTACTCTACCGATTTATCGGTAATGAGTGTTGTTTGTTGTTTGTTGTTTGTTGTTTGTTGTTTGTTGTTTGTTGTTGGTTGTTTGGGAATTGGGAATTGGGAATTGGGAATTGGGAATTGGGAATTTCTCCCTTGTCTCCCCATCTCCCCATCTCCCAATCCCCCCATCTCCCCAGCTCCCTCATCCCCGACGCAAGGCGGTAATAATTTCGGCGTTAGCTTCTGGGAAGGAAAACTGGTCGATTTCTGCTAAGCTAACCCAGCGGATCTCCTGGCATTCAAGGGGTTGAGGAACACCTCTGAGGTGGCGACAGTAATGTACTGTGAGGGTAACCCGAAACTGGCTGTAAGTATGGTCGATAGTAATTAGATGCTTGCCTACTTCAATTTCAATCCCTAGTTCCTCTTGGATTTCCCGTTTAATACATTCGATAACTGTTTCCCCTTGCTCAACCTTGCCACCGGGAAACTCCCATAAACCAGCCATAAGCCCATGATTGGGACGGCGATCGATCAAAATTTGTCCCTGTCCATCTTGGATTACGGCAACACCAATATGTTTGTGGGGTAAGGGGAATTGACTCATAATCTCAGGGTTCAGTGCTGGAGTAAAGTCACACCTAGGGTAAATTGCTTGAGTTAATTAACTATCACATTATGTAAGCATAACATTAAATAACCTAGTGATTGTGGTAGATAAACATGCCTCCCTTGCTCCATCTATCTATGTCGGAGTTTATTCATCCCAAGCTATTCAGGGCGCTTCGAGCTAAACAAGCAACGCCAAACCTGAAACTGACTAGTATCCCACTCAGCCAGAAGGAGTACTTTGAACTATGGACTCCCAAGTGGAGCCCAAAAGGGAGAGTGTTTAACAGGCTCGAAATTGAATTGCTCCGGCAGGATCAACCACGGCTTACCAGAATTGTGTCTAAGATGGTCTGGTTAATGGGGGCAATCTGTCTTAGTGAAGATGATTGGGATGTAGGCGATTGCCAACCGCTCTATGACTGGGATGATTTGATTGAGTTTGTTCAGCGTGAAGGTAATTGCGTTAACCCCATTGTCACGGAGGTGATTTTCAAGTCCCATACAATTATTCCCATTTACGACAGCGAAAGGAAACAAGAAGGCAGAATACCTCCTCAAGCTTGGGAAATTTCTCCCCCTCACTGGTCAATTATCTTTGATGATTTGATTTCAACTAGGCAAGGTTTCAGGCTTAAACAATCAGCAGATTGGATTTCCGTAGATATCTGGACTGGTAAACCAATGCGCAGAGAAGTTGGCAGTGGCAAACTTTACGTAGAATATCATGACCTCTATGCTAGCAAGCGGAATTAGGGCTTGGGAGAATAAGTAATATCAAGTTCGGTTGAATACTTACACTTTGGTTGCAACAAGGCAGAGGGCAGAAGGCAGAGGGCAGAAGGAAAGAAAGAAGGTTGCAAGGGAGAAGGGAATTATAAGTGATTATCCTTTCCTTGATATAACAAGTAACAAGTCAAGATACTACTA
>JAAHGR010000246.1 GCA_010672425.1 Symploca sp. SIO2E6 | reverse complement strand
TCCCAATTCCCAATTCCCAATTCCCAATTCCCAATTCCCAATTCCCAATTCCCAATTCCCAATTCCCAATTCCCAATTCCCAATTCCCAATTCCCAATTCCCAATTCCCAATTCCCAATTCCCAATTTGATATCATTATGCTATGGTGCTAAGCACCCAAGGGAAGCATCCCAAAGACTATTGCTTCACAAACAATAAATAACAAATAACAAATCATGGCAATTTATCTTGATTCAGCATTAATCGATGAAGCCTTAGCAGCTCAGAAAATGGGATGGGTCAAAGGTATTACCACTAATCCAACCCTGTTGGCAAAGAGTGATTTGTCTCCAGAGGTGACACTGAAGCGACTAGCAGAGATTAGTCCTGGGGTGCTCTATTACCAACTGATGGCTGCTGATGTTGATGGAATGCTAGTAGAAGGCAGGAAAGCTTTTGATCTGATTGGAGAGAAAACGGTACTGAAGATTCCTGCTACCTCAGTAGGTTTTCAGGTAGTAGCTTGCTTATCAACAGACATTAACTGTGCAGTGACAGCGATTTACAGTGCAGCACAGGCAGCAGTAGCACGGGAGGCAGGAGCACAATATGCGATCGCTTATGTCAATCGTGCTACTAGACTATTGGGAGATGGTTTGGCACTGGTGCGAGAAATGTCAGCAGTATTAAGAGGTAGTAATACTGAGATTTTAGCCGCAAGTCTCAAATCACCAGAGGAAGCAGCAGCTGCACTACAAGCTGGAGCTGATCATCTGACAGTTCCCTTAAGTTTGTTACAAGCAATGACAACTCATGAATTATCCGAGCAAACTGTTGAGGATTTTGCTAATAATGGACTAGGGATTGGGAGTTGAGGAGATCAGTTCAAAATTCAATTCCCAATTCCCAATACCCAATTCCCAATTCCCAATTCCCAATTCCCAATTCCCAATTCCCAATTCCCAATTCCCAATTCCCAATTCCCAATTCCCAATTCCCACTCATGTCCAAAAATAACATATCAGTAGACGCTAATACTTACAAAGCTATGCAGCAGGAGTTAGCGGCTCTGAAAACTCGTGTTGCTGAACTAGAGGAGGTTGCAACTCTGTCACAAACGACTCAAGTTGCTCAACAAAAAGCTTTACTTGCAGTAATTACCAAAATTAGGGAATCACTAGCTGTTGAGCGCATTTTTGATTCAACGGCGACAGAAGTTCGTAAACTGCTCAATGCGGATCGAGTGGGGATGTTTCGCTTTGAGCCTGAGTCGGATTATCGCAGTGGTGAATTTGTGGCAGAGGATGTAGTACCTCCGTTTAATTCTGCCAAGGCAGTAGTAATTAATGACCACTGTTTTGGGGAAAACCATGCCGTCTATTATCAACAGGGTCGGATTTGGGCTTGTGAGGATATCGATGAAGTTGGTTTGCTAGATTGCCATGTAGCGCTCCTTAAGCGCTTTCAAGTGAGAGCTAATTTGGTTGTACCTCTATTAAAAGGAGAGGAACTGTGGGGATTGTTGTGTATTCACCAATGCTTAGCACCGCGCCAATGGCAGGAGCAGGAAATTGAGTTTGTCACCCAAATTGCCATTCACTTGGGAGTAGCTTTGCAGCAAGCAAGTTTTGTTAGCAGACTACAGAAGCAGTCCGACTATCTTTCCCAAGCCGTAACCCAGGCGGTGGAACGAGAGCAAGCAGTTGCTGCTATTATCGATAAAATTCGCCGCTCTCTGGATCTCAATACTATTTTCCAGACTACTACCCAAGAAGTCCAACAATTACTCCACGCCGACAGGGTGGTAATCTATCGTTTTTATCCCGACTGGAGTGGTGAATTTGTGGTTGAGTCCATGGCTCCAGGTTGGACTTCTCTCATGGCAAAACAGCTGGAACAACCAGAAATATCTAATAAAGACAGCAACTGTAGCATTAAATATTTGGCTGATACCCAAGTTAATGATACCTACTTACAAGAAACTACTGGAGGTGAATTCAGCCGGGGTAAAGTATTCCGAGTTTGTGATAATATTTATAGTAGTGGCTTTTCCGATTGCTACATTGAGCTGCTAGAGAGTTTTCAAGCCCAAGCCTATGTGATTGTGGCGATTTACCAGGGCAACCAGCTTTGGGGATTGCTAGCAGCATATCAAAATTCTGGAGTCAGGCATTGGCAGGAGAATGAAGTCAACTTCCTCGTACAAATTAGTGCTCAGTTGGGAGTGGCAGTACAGCAGGCGGAATTACTAGCGCAGACGGAACAGCGTAAAGAAGAACTCCAGACAGCTTTGACGACTCAGTTGCAACAACGAGCCGATGAGTTGGCTAGACAGACAGAACTCGAACGAGCAATTGCGGAAGTAATAGAGAAAATTCGCTGTACCTTGGATCTCGATACCATTTTCCAGACAGCAGCTACAGAAGTCCGTCAACTTCTCCAGGCGGATCGAGTGGCCATGTATCGCTTTGACTATGATTCTGACTGGAATTGTGGTGAATTTGTCTCAGAGGATGTGCTACCTCCCTTTAACTGCGCCTTAGCTGCCAAAATTAACGACTACTGTTTTGGGGAACAACACGCACAATATTATCAGCGCGGTCGCATTTTTGTCGCTCATGATATCTATGAGTTGGGGTTAGCAGATTGCCATATAGCGATCCTCGAATGCTTTCAAGTAAGAGCTAATCTGGTGGTACCTTTATTAAAAGGGGAACAACTGTGGGGATTACTCTGCATTCACCAATGTGCCGCACCACGGCAATGGCAGCAGGAAGAAATTGAGTTTGTCAGCAAAATTGCAGTTCACCTAGGGGTGGCGCTGCAACAAGCAGAATTACTTTCCCAAGCACAGCAGCAATCAGCCGAACTCCAAAAGGCTTTGGCACAAGTGAAAGTTCAAAAAGAACAACAGGCGAAAATCGCTCAGCAGGAACGTGCTTTAGCCAGAGTGATTGAGCGGATTCGCCGGACCCTAGAAATGGAGACAATCTTCAAAGCTACTACCCAAGAAGTGCGACAAATCCTCAATTGCGATCGTGTAGTTGTCTATCGTTTCAACCCTGACTGGAGTGGGGAGTTTATCTATGAGTCGATGACAGAAGGCTGGAAATCATTAATTCTAGCACCGGGTTTGAAAACTGTTTGGGAAGATACCTATTTACAAGAAACCCAGGGAGGTAGGTATGCCAACCATGAAACCTTAGCGATCGATGATATCTATAATGTTGGTATGACTGATTGTCACGTTCAGATTCTCGAAGCATTTGAAGTTAAAGCCTTTGTGGTGGTGCCGGTTTTCGTTGGAGACAAGCTGTGGGGTTTACTAGGAGCTTACCAGAATACGGATTCTCGCCACTGGGAAGACAGAGATGTTACCTTGCTGGCTCAGGTGGGTAACCAGTTAGGAGTGGGATTAAACCAAGCAGAACTACTAAGGCAGACGAAGCAGCAGTCAAGAGAACTCTGGGCAACTCTAGCTGATTTGAGTGCTATCATTGATAACTTGGCTGATGGACTATTAGTTACCAATACCCAGGGTCGAATTACCAGATTTAATCCAGCATTGAAGGCCATGTTCAGTTTAGATGAGGTAGACCTCAAAGGGCAAAAGCTCTCGGAACATTTCCCGCCAGAATTAGTAAAACTGTTAGAGCAGATGGAGCAGCAGGAGCAGGAAATTGTCACTGTCGAGGTAGAACTAGAAAATAATCGGGTAGGTCAAGCCTTAGTAACTATGATTGTCAAGGAAGCAGAGGCAGAGGAAGGCACTCAATGTCTCGGTTCAGTAATGTTAATCCGGGACGTGACCGTTGAGAAAGAGGTTGACCGGATGAAAACTGAATTTCTGGCAACTGTCTCCCATGAATTGCGCACTCCCCTGACCTCTATTTTAGGTTTTGCCTCGATTATTAAGGACAAACTAGAGGAAGTTATCTTCCCAGGGGTGAAGGCCAGCGATCGCAAAACCCAAAAATCGATTAGAACAGTGGGGGGAAATATCAACATCATTGTTTCTGAAGCCGAACGACTGACTGCTCTGATTAATGATGTCTTAGATATTGCTAAAATGGAGGCGGGAAGGGTAGATTGGAACATCGAGCCTACCAAACCAGAGTTAATTCTCAACCGTGCGATCGC
Source organism: Symploca sp. SIO2E6 (assembly GCA_010672425.1). Classification (GTDB taxonomy): domain Bacteria; phylum Cyanobacteriota; class Cyanobacteriia; order Cyanobacteriales; family Coleofasciculaceae; genus Caldora. The sequence goes on along the minus strand of JAAHGR010000246.1, from coordinate 6,238 downwards.
AGCGACTTCTTCTCTCTTTGAACAGCAACAGCTACCGTTAATCAAAGACATTCCCCCAGAATTACCAGAAGTGGAAGTAGATTGCGATCGCTTAATTCAAGTAGTAATCAATCTCCTCTCCAATGCCGTCAAGTTTACCCAAGAGGGTTCCGTTACCTGTCGAGCGATCGTAGAGCCATCCTTTTCGGTAGAAGCATCCTCGCTACTATCAAACCAACAGCTGCTTATCAGCATTACCGATACCGGCATTGGCATCGCTCCTGAAGACCAAGAAGGAGTCTTTGAAAAATTTCAGCAGGTAGGGAATATTTTAACTGATAAACCGACAGGAACTGGTTTAGGATTACCGATATGTAAACAGATTGTAGAGTACCACGGTGGTAAAATTTGGGTAGAAAGTGAATTAGGACAAGGCAGTACTTTCTCCTTCACTATCCCCCTCTGTATTGGTTGTGACCTAGGGATAGGGAGATGGGGAGATGGGGAGATGGGGAGATGGGGAGATGGGGAGATGGGGGATAGGAGGACGCGGGGACGCGGGGACGCGGGGACGCGGGGACGGGGAGATGGGGAGATGGGGAGACAAGGGAGACAAGGGAGATAAGGAAGATATTGACAAACAACAAATAACCAACAACCAACAACAAACAACCAACAACAAACAACAAACAACCAACAACCAACAACCAACAACAAATGACAAAAAAAGTTTTAATTGTGGATGATGAACCAAACATTCTGATTTTGATGGAGCAGGCGCTAGAAAATCTAGAAGACGAGCACGATGTCGAGTTACTCACTGCCAAGAATGGCACAGAAGCATTGGAAATGATTAAGGAAGAAAAACCTGATTTGGTCTTCCTGGATATCATGATGCCGAAAATGAATGGTTTGGAAGTCTGTAATACAGTAAAAAAAGAACTGGGTATGCAGGAAGTTTATATCATTATGCTGACGGCTAAAGGTCAAGAATTTGATAAGCAAAGCGGTATGGCTGTGGGAGCAGATATGTATATGACTAAACCTTTTCGCCCGAAAGAAGTGTTGGCCAAAGCTATGGAGATTTTGAATTTTGAATTTTGAATTGAAAATTGTTATAATCAGTTCTTTATTTAAGATATAATTTGATGGCTCACATCAATCTTAAGAAGCTCATCGCTGACAAGGAGCTCTTGTCAATTGTCCATAACCTGATCAGTACTTTAGATACTAGCATTTTCCTTCAAGATACTGAAGGTAATATCCTGTTAGGGGAAGATAGTCGATATTTCTTGGGTAAGTATCCCGTTAAAGCTGCTGATAAAGTAATTGGTTGGGTGACTGGGGCACCGGAAGCTACTTTAGTCGCCCAGATGCTTAGTTATATTGCCACCAAAGAACTAGAAAAGAAAACTTTGGCGGTTGATACTTTAGAAAAGTATGAAGAACTAAATTTATTGTACGACCTCTCAGGAAAAATAACTACCTGTTTGGGCATTAAGGAAATTACCAAGTTGGTCATTGCTGAAGCTGTCAAATTAATTACAGCAACTAGTGCTTCAGTAATGCTGCTCAATAAGGAAACTGGCACTCTGGAGATTATCTCAGCATGGGGTATAGAGTACAGCCGGAAAACAATCATCAAACCTGGGGTAGGAATTGCTGGTTGTGTACTGCTTTCCGGTAAAGCGGAAATTGTGAATCATGTCTTATCGGACAACAGGTATCTTCCCGGAGCCAATATTATTCGTTCCCTCCTTTGCGCACCTTTGACAAACCAAAATGGCACTATTGGTGTGATTAATCTCAGCAGTACCACCCAGGCTAATTATACAGCACAGGATTTAAAGCTTTTAACTGCTCTAGCATCCCAAGGAGCAGCGGCGATTGACAATGTTCTGTTGCAGAAAAACAAACTCAAGGCAGAAAGGATTAAAAACCATCTGCAAAGATATCTTTCTTCTCAGGTAGCCCAAGTAATCATTGATACCCAAGGAGAAATTGCTTTCCAACCCACTAAGCAAAAAGTAACAGTTCTGTCTGTAGATATTAGGAATTTTACCAGTAAGTGTGAAGAATTAGCTCCGGAAGTAATAGTAAAGTATTTGAATGAATATTTTACCCAGATGGTGTCAGTGATTTTCAGACATCAAGGCACGGTGAATAAATTTGTGGGGGATATGATTGTCGCCATGTTTGGCGCCCCCTCAGAACTCGCAGAGCAAGAAAAAAGAGCAATTGAGGCAGCAATTGCCATGCAGCGAAGCCTTCGGAAGATACCTAATCCTTGGATTAGGAAGAATTTTACTATAGGTATTGGCATTAGTACTGGAGAGGTAATTGTAGGCAATATTGGTTCTCCTCAGCACTTAGATTATACCGCAATTGGTGATGAAGTGAGTATCGCTTCCAGACTACAATCAATTGCTACGGGGGGACAAATTCTCTGTTCCCAGTCTGTTTATCGTCCGACGAGGAATATCTTTAAATTTGAAAGACTCGGTTCGGTGACAGTTAAAGGTAAGAAGAAATCAATAGAAGCTTTTGAGGTATGTTATCGGCGTTTGTGAAACTCCTAAGAAACAAGTCGGGAATCTTCAATTGAACAAATAATCCATTCCATTTATTGTTCGAGACCTTGTTTTTTGTTAGGTAATATCTATTTTACCGTAAAATCGAGAAACAAGGGAGTAGGGAAGAGAGTTGTTTTTCACTCTTTCAATTGGGGGCGCAAAGCTCTCCGAGGCACGCTCTTGAGAAAAAAGGCTCCAAGGCAGAAGGTTCTAAGGTAAGTTGACTTGTTTCTCATCTTTTTTTTTGGCGAAAGTTCCTCTACTGCTTATTACTCATTACTCATTACTCATTACTCATTACTTGTTATATTCAGAGCCTTGAGTTGAGCTTGTGCTTTCTGTAGAGACTCATACCATTCCTTTTGCGGATCGCTATCGGCAACAATGCCAGCCCCCACTTGTCCCCAAACTGTGGCCCCGGGTTTAGAATCCTGAGTATTAGTATAGAGTAAGGTGCGAATCAAAATATTTAAATCCAGGTTTCCCCGCCAATCTAAATAACCACAGGAGCCGTAAAATAAGTTGCGCTTGACTGGTTCGAGTTCCTCTATAATTTCCAGACAGCGAACTTTCGGACAACCGGTAATTGTGCCCCCAGGAAACACACCTTTAATCAAGTCCACTGGATTACAATTAGGGTGTAGTCTACCAATAATATTACTGACCAAGTGCATCACATGACTGTAGCGTTCAATGGTGAGTAGTTCATTCACTTGTACAGTCCCCCAATCGCAAACTCTGCCGAGATCATTGCGTTCCAAGTCAACTAACATAATGTGTTCTGCTCTTTCTTTGGTGTTAGCAATCAACTCCTGTGCTAACTGTTCATCTTGGGTGGGAGTAGCACCACGCTTGCGTGTTCCGGCAATCGGTCGAGTTTGCACTTGTCTGCCTGATAACTGAATCAATCTTTCTGGGGAACAACTAATGATTGCTCCCCAAGGAGTTTGCCAGTAACTAGCAAAGGGGGAAGGATTGATCTGCTGCAAAGTGCGATAAATAGACCAACTGTCCGCAAAAGTATGTGCTGCAAAGCGTAAGGATAAATTGGCCTGAAAAATATCCCCAGCTTCAATATATTGTTTAGCCTGCTGCACCGCCGCGATATATTCATCCTGAGACATGTGGAAAAGAGGAGAAACACCATCAGCTATGGGATTTTCCAGATCATTGTGTGCTTCTTGGGGAACTTCAGCTTGTTTTAACTGACTTTCCAGCAACTCCAGTTGAGTAGCATCAGTAGTAGCCAACCACAAAATTTGCTGGTGATGATCAAGTACAGCAAAGGATTCTGGTTCGTACCAGTAAGCAGTGGGAAAAGGGAGGGAGTCGGTGTTGCTTTGAGGCAATTCCTCAATCTCCCAGGCTAAATCGTATCCCAGCCATCCTAACCAACCACCGGTAAAGGGTAATTCTGGAGGTAAGAAGGATTCTAGTTGGGTTGGTGTATTGAGCAGATGGCGTAGGAAGGGAAGAATTTCTCCTACAGGTGGTGTCCATAGCTGAACTTGATTTTCCAGATAGCGGGGAGAACCTGCACAAATAGAATATCTCGCTAAGGGAGTACTGTTGGGCATAACTGGACTTTCTAGGAGAGTGGCAATCGGTTGATGGGGTTCCTCAGACACCGTTTCCCTGTGGGCACCGATTTTATCTCTGGAATTCAGAAATAGTGCCTCGAACACTTGTGAGCCACTACGTTGAGCCAGGGGAAGCTTGCGCCAGTGCCAAGGTTTGATTTGGTTCATAAAGGGTAAAGGTGACTCAATCGATAATTGTGCAGTTGCAAGATCATGAATCAAGTGAATCCAAATAAGCAGTGAGTGCGTATACCTATTAAAAGCAATTCACTGAACATGGCCAAAAATAGCAGAACATTAACCACAAGAGCATCTATGGAGGACTAAGCGCAAGTGCCGACTTCAGGGAATGAAGCAGTTAGCACAAAATGGCTTGAGCAAATTATGACTTCAACGGAGCCTGATCCATTGCTACCTAAGGCAGTAGATGGGGATAATCCCCTCACCCTCCAAACAGATGAAGCAGTGTTTGCCACCTTTAAGGAAGGAAACATCAACGCTTTAGGTATTCTCTATGACCGTTATGGATTAATAGTATATCGTTTAGCAAACAAAATGCTGTCTAATCCCCAAGAGGCGGAGGACTTGACTCAAGAAATTTTTCTCAATCTTCAATCTCGTCCTCATTATCAACAGCAGCGTGGTTCATTCTACAGTTATCTGATGATGCTCACCCGTTCGCAAGCAATTGACCGTTTGCGGAGGAAGAGTTCTTGGTGGAGAAGGTGGCAAAATTTGGGCAACATGACGGAACTCAAGAGTGAACCTAGCTTTTCTCTACCTCTAGAAAAAATATCTACTGATGAAAGAGCCAAGCGGGTTAATGAAGCACTACAGGAATTATCAACTAACCAACGTCAAGTGCTAGAACTAGCTTATTACGAAGGATTGAGTCATTCCCAAATTGCTCAACGCTTAAATCTTCCCTTGGGAACGGTAAAAACTCACTGTCGCCGAGGCTTACTAAAACTTAGACAAACTTTACGAGATTGGGTGGAACAGGCATGAGTGATATTCCTAAATCCTATAATCTCCAAGAGCTATTAGCCGGTTATGTGTTAGGAGATTTAGATGAAGCAGAACTAGCTTGGCTCAAGCAACAGTTGGCAGTGAATCCTCAATTAGAGGAGGAAATTCAACAAATACAGGAAACCTTGGCTTTGATGCCCTATGGTTTAGCCGATGAAGTCCCGAGCCAGGATTTACGTAGTCGGATTTTAGCTTCAGCAGCCAATTTGCCTCAACAGCAACCGGGTTTCTTAGGGAAAAAGTCGATATTTCCTAGTTATCCTCACGAAAAACCCGGTTTCTTGAATCGACTTGCTTGGCTTATCGCAGCTATCACTACTTGTAGTACTATTTGGTTTGGCTTTAGTAACTATAAATTACGTTATCAATTAACCTTAAAAGAAACAGAAGTACTACAGCAGCAAGAATTAACTGCTCTCTTGAGTCAACCTAATAACCGTCTCCTGGCTCTGAAAGGGATCGAGCAAACAACAGCAGCATCCGGCAGTTTGTTTATTGTGCCTGAACAGCAAAAAGCCATGCTAGTTATCCAAAATTTACAACCATTGCCAGATGAAAAAGTTTATCGCTTGTGGGCTGTATCTCAGGGTCAGAAAACTGGTTGTATTAACTTTAAGCCTGATGAACAAGGTCTAGTAACAGTAGAGTTATCTCCTAAAGAACTCACTAATGCTCAATCAGTGTTAATCACCGTGGAATCTCAACCTGATACCTTTCAACCCACAGGGAACCCTGTTATTACTAGCTATCAATCTCTTTAAGGGAATAGGGAATGGGGAATGGGGAATAGGCAATAGGCAATATAGCGTTTCCACTGCACTGCAAGTGGGAAATCCCTAAAACCTAAAACCTCACCTAACACCCAACACCTATCTCAACTGAGAATTAAGACTTATTCAGCAGATCCTAAATATTCCCAATTCCCAATTCCCAATTCCCAATTCCCAATTCTCAATTCCCAATTCCCAATTCCCAATTCCCAATTCCCAATTCCCAATTCCCAATTCCCAATTCCCAATTCCCAATTCCCAATTCCCAATTCCCAATTCCCAATTCCCAATTCCCAATTCCCAATTC
>JAAHGR010000245.1 GCA_010672425.1 Symploca sp. SIO2E6 | reverse complement strand
CCTCCCGTCCCCCTTTGAAAGGGGGAAGCCAGAGGATGCTACGCTTTTACTTCCACGGGAAGCCAGAGGATGCTACGCTTTTACTTCCACGGGGACTTCCGGAAAAGTGTACTTCATTACAGCGCAAGGCGCTGTAAATTATCGCCCGAATGCTTCGCCCCTACACCTAATTTTGGTTACTGAATCGGTGTTCTAGTGGTCGTCGATGGGATGCTCTGGCTGGCTGACCTGTATCTGGATCTGTTGGCCATTTCTCACCAGTTCTCTGTTCCCATCTTCTTCTAGCTTCTTTTTTACGATTTTTGAAATACTGCCTTGCTTTTTTGAGTTCATCTGGCGTGCGAATTTCCCCTGGTGGCAATTCGCTGGTAATTCTTGGATCTGTAATTGGTTCTCGTTTTTTACCTTTGTCGATAGTAGTATAGTCCGATTTAGTCTTTTGGCTTCCTGGAACACACAACCAGGTTAGGATTATCTTTGATGTAATCTAACTCATTTTTGATTTGGCGATCGCTTAACTGATCACTTTCAATCTGCCCACTCTCACTCACACTAGACTCACGGGCGGGGACAGATTCAGGTTGAGCGTTGTAAGATCTTAGAAGAAGTGGGGGTTTATTGTATACTAATTTAGCATAACTACCCCAGAAGAGCCTATTTTTCTTAATTTGATTCTATCTAGACTATCAGAATTATTGCTCAAAAAATCTATAACTCGATTAAACTTTTTCTCATCATAAAGTGTAGTTTTTGATGCAAATTGTACAATATCATATAGTGATTCTTCTGTTATTTCCCAAACTGGTGTAGGTCTATTTCTATTCTCTTCCAAATCGTAAGCAAAGTGAGCTACCAAACCAATTGCTAGAGTGACAACAACAAGTGCTGAAATCATGTTTTCTTTGTCACTATAGTATCCCTCACGAATTCCCAAATCTTTGTCTGTTGGACTATCTACATACTCAGCTAAAGTATCTCCAGAAATATTTTCTTTTTCTATCCAATCCCAACTTAAATTAAGAGCTTCTTGGGCAAGCAGGTATCCCTCTTGATCACTTTTCAATTCGTCAACAACCATTTCCGCTATGGTCAGACCCAATGCCGCTTTTACTTTTTGATTTTTTTGTATTATGTCGTTTATTTGCATATTTTACCTCTTATTAATTATTCTAAAATTTTTCCCCCTTGAACAACCAACACTTCAATATTGCCTCCTTGTGCTGCACTCCTTGTAAGAGCCACTCCATTTTTAGATGTTATTTGTATTTTGAGCTTTTCATGAACCTGATTGAATATATCTTCTTCGGCTTAAGGCTTGTCATTGTTTTCTTTAAAGTTGACAATTTCTTCAGGGGCTGAATGAATTACTTTTATCACCTCTAAAGCCAAATCAGCCATTTCTTTAGCACGGGGATCTGGCATTAACTTTAGCTCGATCAACTCATTGAGTAATTTAGCGGCTTGAATGCCAGATTTTAACAAGGATTCTTGGTATTATTGCTGTAAACTTGGAGATAAAGGTGGGGTTGATTTTTCCATGTTTTATCCAAATTAATTTATGCAGTAAACTTTTTCAAATAGCAATTAAAATAATAATAATTTATTATTTTAATCATGCCATAAATGCACAACTTGTCTATATCCAAAAACCATTTGCTCAACAATTGAGGTAATATTATCTTCTTCAAGAAGATCTATATCATCAGTTTCTGTTAAAATAGAAAATATATTTTTTCTCTCGCTGTTAAAAAACTTGACAGCTACTAAAAGTAATTGACTTGAACCTGCCCATATTTCTGTAATACCATTTATAGTGAATGGAGTTTTAATATCTTCGGCAATATTAGATATTCTAAGAGATTCACCATCTTCAAGAGGAAAGCTGGCAATATATCCTTCATTTTGAGTAATTTCTTTAAGTAAAATGTTTTCCTGGTCAACTAAGGCTTGAAAAGTTTGACCAGTAGATAATGTAAACACAAAAGTATCTGTTAATTCATCAATAGAATTATCGATATTTACCAGACATACCCTGGATAAATTAACAACTTTTTTGCCTATTAATGTGCCAAAAATATTAGTTTTATTCATATTTATTTCCATACATCCAAAGGTTTACCTCTTGTGGCATCTAAAAATGTTACAAACTCACCATTAGATTGGCGAATGACAATAGCATCACCTTTTCTACTCCAAAGCGCATCTGTATATTTACCCCAAGGAATTTGTCTAGTTTCTCCATTTTTGACTATATCATCTATCATTTGGTAAATCTGTTGTTTTCCTTCTGGAGAAGAAACTTTACCTATTTCTGTACCAGTTAATCTTCGCATTTGTTCTACATGCTTACGAAATTTTGTAAGTGCATTTTTTCCATATGTAGTTTCAAGATTAATTTTATCACTAGCCTCTACAACTTCATCTTTTATTTTCCTTGTTCTAACATCCTGTAACTGTCGTTCAAGTTTTTGAATTTCATCAGCAACTCCTTCTGGATCAACTTTAGCTTTTTGTTCCAAATCCTTTAAGTTGTCTAAAAGATGACGATTTTTAGGATCAGCTAATTCTTCAGCAAATTCTGTAGCTAGTTCACCACAAGTTGAACAACGTACTATCTTACCACTTGCCAGCACTTTCAATGTATGACCATCGGCAGTGACCCGTTTAGCCATTACCCCTTGTAATAACATTTCAATGCCATCATCACCATATTTTGCTATGACATCATCCGCATTTTTAATAAATAACTCAGCAACTTCCGGATTTTTTAGTATGATTTCTAATGTTTCAGGACTATTTTTAACTAATGGTAAAACTTCATCACCATATTGACCCACCAATCTAATAATGTCATCTACATACTTCAGACCCTTCCCAATATACTTACCGCCTTTAGCCGCCGTACCAATATAAGGAATAATCGCGATCGCGGATAATCCAGCCTCAGACCAGTTACCTTCTGCAGCATACCAAATTGTATTGAGAATATCAGCCACAGCAGCTACAATATTTCCTACTCCTGGGAAGACATCTCCAACCATTCCTACAACGTCTAAAATACCATGTCCCCAAGCACTGATTGCTGGATAGTTTTCGTTCCACCATTTAACAATCTTCTCAGCTTTTTGTCGCAGATACCCGGTAAAGACAGTGCTATATTCTTGGAAGACTTTCCAACAACGAGTTAAACCCGGAAAATGGGATGCCATGAAACCTTGAACATTAGCCCATTGTTCCTGTACCCAACCAGAAACAGGCTGAATAACATTCTCATTAACTTTTCCGGCTGCCCAATCGACTTGATTTTTTGACCAAGCCGCCGCTTGACCTGCTTTTTCCTTAGACCATTCCCATCCAGCTTGAATCCCTTCACCCGCTTGATTCAGGAGTTTTTCTCCTTCTTGTTTAGGATTCTTGATGAAATCAATCGCATAAGTTCCGGTGGTATCTATAACATCAACGGCTTGATTTCCATAGTTGTGTACGAATTCAGACGCTTTGTTTCCATTGACTTCAATAAAGCTAGATGCACTGCTACTCTTGTCATCTATAAACGTTGCCGCACTATTCCCTTTCTCCTTAACCAAGTTAGACGCACTGCTACTCTTTTCATCTATAAATGTTGCTGTACTATTACCCACTGTTTCGACAAGATTAGCCGCCGTACTATTTTTATCCTCTAACCACTTGGCAACATCGCTACTCTTCTCATCTATAAATGTGGCTATCTGGTTTCCTTTGTCTTCAATAAAGTTAGAAGCATTAGTGCTTCCGTTATTGATCAAATCTGCCGCCTGATTTCCTTTCTCTTCAATATAGGTAGCAAGACTACTACTCTTTTGAGCCAACCATTGTGAGCTATTAGCAACTTGACTCTGTAAACCAGAGACGGCGGCATCCTTAGTTCGTTCTAAGCCGGAGATAGTCGAATTGACTTTTCCGGAAAACCATTCTAGAATGGCACTTCCTTTTTCACGAATACTCGATGCAAACGCTTGACCTTTTTCCTTGACAGATGATAAGAAAGCATTGCCTTTATCCGTCAACCAATTAACCGCAGGCGTTACATTTTCACCAACCCAGGCTTTAGCGCCATCAACCTTCTCCCCAACCCAGGCTTTGGCACTATCGACTTTCTCACCAACCCACGCCTTAGCGCCATCAACCTTCTCCCCAACCCAGGCTTTGGCACTATCGACTTTCTCACCAACCCACGCCTTAGCGCCATCAACCTTCTCCCCAACCCAGGCTTTGGCACTATCGACTTTCTCACCAACAAATGCCCTAGCACTATCAACTTTCTCCCCAACCCAGGCTTTGGCACTATCGACTTTCTCACCAACCCACGCCTTAACGCCATCAACCTTCTCACCAACCCACGCCCTTGCACCTGCTGTCTTCTCATCAACCCAATTCCATGCCGTTTGAGCTTTACCACCTATCCATTCACGCGCCGAATTCACCTTATTAGCGACAAACTCTTGGGCTTGACCAGCTTTATCTTGAATAAAGTTCCAGCCTTCCTGGGCTTTACCACTTAAAACCGACCATTTTTCGTTAACCCATTGACCAACTGCACCGACTCTTTCTTGTACCCATTGCGTAGCTGTGTCAATCTTTTGAGTCAGAGGATTCCAAACATCCTCCTGCACCCAATTACTGAATTGATTCCATTTTTCGCTAACCACCTTAATTACCGGGTTAGCCTTGAGCATGAAATTAAGCCATGCTTCCTGTGCTTCTTGTTTCAGGCTTTCCCAAGCTTGACCTAATTGTTTAGCCGCATTACTAGGCACATTGTCAAGATTGTTGACAAACTCTTGGGCTTTACCTTGGTAGCAAGCGCATAATTCTGCAGCTTCACCATCTAAAGAGGATATCGTGTCTTTAGCATCCTGCTCTAATTTTAACCAACCTTGTTCAACTTCACCCGCAGAATCCGTGGCTTGCTCTTGAATCCCTTGTACTTCTTGACTAACTTGATTCTCTAGATTTTCTTGTTCAGCAATTGTTTCATCTTGCAGGCTGGCTTCATCCGTTTGTAATCCTTGGACGGTGCTTTGAGTCTCAGCTTGCAATTCAGCGCCCTTGGTTTGGCTTTCAGAGGTTAACTCATCTCCCTTGGTTTTGCCTTCAGAGGCTAACTCGTCCCCCTTAGCTTTACTCTCAGAGGTTAACTCGTCTCCCTTGGTTTTACTCTCAGAGGTTAACTCATCACCCTTAGCTTGGCTTTCAGAGGTTACCTCATCTCCTTTGGTTTGACTCTCAGAAGCTAACTCGTCTCCCTTAGTTTTACCGTCAGCAGTTAACTCATCCCCCTTAGCCTTACTCTCAGAGGTTAACTCATTGCCCTTAGTCTTACTCTCAGAGTTTAACTCATCCCCCTTAGCTTTACTCTCAGAGTTGAGCTCATTCCCCTTAGTTTGGCTCTCAGAGTTTAACTCATTTTCCTTGGTTTTGCCTTCAGAGGCTAACTCATCTCCTTTGATTTTACCGTCAGAACTTAACTCGTCTCCTTTATTTCCTGCCTCGTTATCAACGTCTAACTTTTTACCCTCAGAATCCGCTTGTAAATTACCCTTCTTACTATTAGCATCTCCTTCAAGGGAATCTAAAAACCCTTTTGCCCAATCAAAAGCATCTCCAGCTACATCGCCAATAGCATTACCAACATCCTGAATAAGATCTCTTTGAACAACTTGACCTGATTGAACTTGCGGTTCATCAACTGGCTCAACGGATGCATGAGGTTCAGCATCTTTTGCAGCAACAGCTTCTTCCGCAGGTGGAACCTCTTCCTCAAGGTTGGGTTCTACAACTTGTTTCTCGACTTCCGCAGGTTCAGTGTCTTTAGCTTTCGGTTCCGGCGTTTCCTTAACCTCTGCTTCAGATGGAGGTTTAGTTTCAGGAAGTGCTTTCTCCTCTGGTTGTACTTGGGGTTTTTCCGGTTCCGCTGGTTCCGGTGCTTCAGTCGCAGGTTCAGGGGTTGCGTCTTGCGTAGGTTCAGCCGGAGCCACATCTGCTGGTTTGTCTTCTACTTGAGGCGTTTCAGTAGCACCCTGTTTGATGTCGGGAGTTGCTGTAACTTGAGGAGTTTCTGTCGCCGGAGGAGTTGCTTTGGCGGGTTTCTCGATTTGCTCAACTTGCGGCTGAGGTAAGGGTTCAGATTTGGGTGCATTGGTCTCAGGTTGAGGAATCGCGGCAATTTTTTGTTGGGCTTGCTGTAATATTTGTTCTAAAGCCGCTTGAGGTTCCTGACTTGGATCAACAGTTGGAGCAACATTTTGATCAGTATTATCCATCTGATCCTGTTGCTGTTGCCACATAGCCGTTAAAGATGTTCCCTGATTGGCTGGAGTTAAATCAGGGATTTGGATACCTCCTGCACCTGTATTGGCTGTTTTGGTATTAGCCGGAGTTTCAATGGCTTGTTGTTGGGGTTGAGTTTCTCCCCCAGGAACAGTTGGTGCAGATTCGGCTTCCGGTTGAGGAACAGTACCCTCTGTCTGGGGTTTAGCTTCTTTTGTCGGTGCTGGCGCGACTTCGGATTCAGTGGAACTATCTTGTGCTTCCGGTTTGGCTACTGGCGCAACTTCAGGTTTATTCGTACCCCCTGGTGCTTCCGGTTGGGTTTCTGTGGAGGGTGCTAGAGTAGCTGGGGATTCAGTGGAACTATCTTGTACTTTGGGTGTAGCTTCAGGTTTAGCTGCTGGCGTGACTTCAGGTTGAGTTTCAGTACCTTGTGCTTCCGGTTTCGCGTCTTTTGCGGGTGCAGGTTGAGCAGGTGACTCGATTTTCCCTTGGGGTTGATTCGACGATTGGGGTTCAGCCGGAGTAGGTTGTTGTACCTTTTGAGTCTCTGTCTCTGTGACTAACGGCTGATCCGCCTTAGCTTCGGGAATATCCGGTGAACTTTCCGTTAGCTGAGATTCTCTACCTGTGGCTGTTTGAGCATTAGGCGCTCGAAGTTCTTGAGCCGGAAGTGGCGGGGAATTCTTAGCTATGGATATTTGAGACGGATTTTTGTTAGATGCAGTTTGAGACTCTTGCTCTTCAATTGTCTTAGCTTGTAGTGTAGAAGTAAGGTTATCTCCCCGTAACAATAATGGGTTTTTCGGCAAACCCACAGCACCCGCTATATCAGCTTTCGCCTGGATAGTCCCTGTGTGCTTTTCCTCTTGTTCCTGCTCACAGGCAGAACATAAGCGCTGAATTATCCCGGAGTCACTTGCTTTGGGCTGAACCGTTTCTGACTGACTCAATGGCTGAACATTAAACCGATTCAACCCGTTAAATACAGAATAAGTTCTCTGTTCTATTTTGGGGTGATACTGTCCTAACCGATTCTGAAGAACATTCCTTTGCGCTGGAGGTGGCTCTTTTGCCTGAGTGTTGACGGGAATGTTGAGCAAATTGGAACTCAAACGGGATACTCTTTCCTTTTTCGCTTGTAACTCCGGCGTTGGGGATTGGTTGTTTCCATTTTCTTCAACAGAGGTGACCCCTTCTCCCTGTGTCTCTGTATTAGGGGATTCTGAATTCTCTGATACGTCTGCAAGTAGTTCTTTTCGCTCAAGAGTTTCTTGTTCCTGATTCTCTGTTCCTTCAGTCTCTCGAACCCCCAGCTGCTGAGTATTATTGGCTAATGCTCCATCAGCGGACTGCTTCTGTACAGGTTGTGGGGGTGGGGTTTCAGGTACATCAACTGGGAGATTCAGAGCGTTATAACCGACAAATGCTGATTGCTCTAGTTTCTGTTGTAGAAATGCTTTCTGCTCTTCCGGTGAGCGTCCCACGACAGGTTGCTGTGGTTTCGGAACTTTGAAACGACGCCGCTGTAATGGATTAGACCCCAAATTGCGACTCAACGGTGAGAAGTTATTTTTGCCGATGGGTTCTTTCCAGGACGTTACCATAAGCCGCTAATGAATTCTGGTTTTTGGGTTTTCCTGTAGACGCGATCGCGTCCATTACCATGGGTAGCAGAACATATCCTTAATCATACCCTTAAACAAACAATCCCATCTTACCCCACTTCAAAAAACTTAACCAACGTGTGATCGCGACCCCAGTCAGTCCAACTCAACTTATTGGATGCTTATAGCGCTACCCGCATACATTAGGACAGTTTTTGAACGCTGCGTCTACACATTCTCGTACAGTGTCAAATTCTTTAAGTCTTTGTTTCATCCATGTTTTTAAGACAGCCCACCAGTTCTCTATCTTGTTCAAAGAGGCGTGAATAAGGTGGTAAATACCAGATGGGAGCATTCTGCCTCTTCAACAATTTTTCTGATAGGTTCTCCTTGATGAAAACTGGCATTATCAAGAATAATGTCTCCTGGCTTTAATTGAGGGAGCAAACAGTTTTTTAACCAACTTTCAAATAAATCTCTATTGCACGAACCTTCAAATGTCAAAGGAGCAAGTAATTTCCCTTCTTTCAATGCCGATAGCCAACTGACTCTTTCTGTTCTTTTCCCTGACCGGAGAGCATTACATCTTTCTCCTCTGGGGCTGTAGCCGTAGGGGTAATCATCTCTATTGTCAAATCCTGCTTCATCTACATAAACCCTTCTCTTTTTTTCTATTAGCTCTAGTTTCTGGATGAATTATCGTCTTTTTTCTTCATCTCGCTCTTGGTGACCATAAGTTTTTTTCGAGTAATACCCAGTTTTCTACAAGCATAGCTGATATTTTGTTGAGTGACATTATTGCCCCACAACTCAGCCATTTGCTGTTGGGTTTTATCATTATGTTCTTTGACAAATTCTCGAAATCTTTCCAGTTCCTGAATCTTCGGTTGAGTTCCTACTCCTACAGCTGGGCTCGCTTGATAATCACCTGTTTCTCTTTCTTTTATTAGCCATAAATTTAAGGTATTTCGACTAATCTTGAAAAAACGGCTTACCTCCGTTTTATTTTCTCCTCTTTTAACTGCTTCGATGGCTTTTGAACGCAAGTCGTAACTATAAGGTGCAGGCATAACATCATCTAATAACCCAAGTTGCTAGTTATAATCGCTTAATCTTTTTGGATCCCCCTAAATCCCCCTTAATAAGGGGGACTTTAAATATTGGTTGCTTTTGCCAAGGTTGTATGCTATTGTTGTACAATGGAAGAGTGTGCGCACCTATATACTCTGATTTTCAAGGACAGGCAAGATGCCTGTTCCACTAATAATTGATAAAGAAAATTTGGTATAAATTAAATGCTTGCGATCAGCGCAAGCTGGTGCCCAAAGCAATCACAAGATATCCGCTCATCACGTTACAGATATCCCACATACCGCAAATATCCCAAATATCCCACATATCCCAAATCTTGTAGGGGCGGGTAAGCGCGATAATGTAGACCATTTAACCCAAATATTGGAATCATTTCCCGCCCTGTCGATATCCTTCCGATTAACCCCATGCAAGCACAATCTATGACATTTGACCCGAATATTGGGCTTCACTACCTACCCTGTCAGTATCATAAGGGTTAACGTAACCAACCGCTAGGTTATCGCTTGGGCGGGTTTTGTACAACAGTTATCGTAGAATGCGATAAGATATCTCTAAACCCGCCCCTACGAAAATACGGAATTTTTCCAATTCCCAATTCTACATTGGTTGCTTTTGCCAAGGTATATGTGCTATTGTTGTATAATGGAAAAATGTGCGCACCTATATACTCTGATTTTCGGAGACAGGCAAGATGCCTCTTCCACTCATAATTGATAAAGAAAATTTGGTATAAATTAAATGCTTGCGCTGATCGCAAGCTGGTGCCCAAAGCAATCGCAAGATATCCGCTCATCACGTTACAGATATCCCAAATACCGCAAATATCCCACATATCACACATCTTGTAGGGGCGAGTAATGGGAAAATCTAGACCATTTAACCTGAATATTAGAAGCAAAACCCGCCCTGTCGATATCCTTCCGGTTAACCCCATGCAAGCGCAATCTAGGAAATTTTACCCGAATATTGGGATCATTTCCTACCCTGTCAGTATCATAAGGGTTAACGTAACTAACCGCGAGGTTATCGCTAGGGCGGGTTTTGTACAACAGTTATCGTGAAATGCGATAAGATTTTCCTAAACCCGCCCCTACGAAAATACTGAATTTGTTCCTAATTCCCAATTCTACATTCACTCATTCTCGATATCCTTCCGGTTAACCCCATGCAAGCACAATCTATAACATTTGACCCGAATATTGGGATCATTTCCTACCCTGTCAGTATCATAAGGGTTAACGTAACCAACTGCTAGGTTATCGCTAGGGCGGGTTTTGTACAACAGTTATCGTGAAATGCGATAAGATTTTCCTAAACCCGCCCCTACGAAAATACTGAATTTGTTCCTAATTCCCAATTCTACATTCACTCATTCTCGAT
>JAAHGR010000244.1 GCA_010672425.1 Symploca sp. SIO2E6 | reverse complement strand
TCTTCTAACCGTCGCAAAGCAGTACAGAAGTTAGCGAAGAAACACCTCAAGGTAAGCAGACAGCGTAAAGATTTTGCTGTCAAAACAGCAAAGGCGCTTGTCCAGTCTAACGACTTGGTAGTCTATGTTAGCGAAGCGGGGCGAAGCCCAGACTTGCAGGTGAAAAACATGGTTAAAAATCGTCATTTAGCTAAGTCTATTAGTGATGCATCATGGTCATTATTCATTGATTGGATTGACTACTATGCAAAGGTTTTTGATACTTGGGCAATAGCGGTTGCCCCCCACTACACATCTACTGATTGTTCTGTGTGTGGTACAAGAGTTAAAAAATCTTTGTCTACTCGTACCCATAGATGTCATAGTTGTGGAACAGTGATGCACCGTGACCATAATGCTGCCAAACTTATTTTGCTCAAAGGAATAAACAGCGTACCGTCGGGCAGACGGGATCTCAAGCTTGTGGACAGAACAACCTCTGTTTAGGTGGGGAAACTCCTCTAATTTAAGTTGGCTGGATGAAGCAAGAATCCCACGTGCTTCCAGCCGTGGGAGTGTCAAAACAATGGGGATACTCCCGCTGCTTCTACCTATTTTCCGTTAGAACCACCACGGTAGTAGTCATCTTCAAACCGGACAATATCGTCTTCTCCCAGGTATTCCCCATTTTGTACTTCAATCAGTACCAAGGGAATGATTCCAGGATTCTCCAGCCGGTGAGCATGACATTGGGGAACATAAGTAGACTGATTCTGATGAATGATCGATTCTGTGTCACCACAAACCACTTTTGCAGTACCGCTGACCACAATCCAATGCTCACTCCGGTGGTGGTGCATCTGTAAACTAAGACGGTGACCAGGGTTGACTTCTATTCGCTTAATCTTGTATCCTCGCCCCTCTTCCAAAACTGTGAATGAGCCCCAAGGTCGCTCACCATAGGTACCAGGATCTTTCACAGTCATGGATGCTGGTAGGGTAATTGCCGATATGTGAGAAGTATCTTTCTCTCTCGACTGAACCATGCCTTTTCTCCTGAGAACGGCTAAGTATTAACTAGGATCAAACTAGCTGCTGTGGATGTTACTCATGGGAAATCCAACACCAACCAACTAGGTATCCACAACAAACATAGCAAATCGATACCGGGCTTTGTCACTACTAAAACAGTATGGTTTTTAAATTTATATGAACTCTTTACATTTTGGCTAACAGTTGTAATGCCTTAGAACGTAATGGTTCATCTTTCGATAGAGCCAACAGTTCTGAAATTGCCTGTCCTTGCACTTTCCCTTTGCCTAGGAGTCTCAGCCAGAGAGTCTCTGGAGTTTTAGGCAGTTGATTGATGACAATGATCCCAGTTTTGAGATGCACGGGTAAATGATAGACGCCCTTCGGCCAAGACGGTTTTGGACTAGCAGCAAAACCATTGAGGGTTTTTTTGAGGCAGAAGGTACGAGAATCCACAGCTGAGGAAGTTGAGTTTCCTTTAGGGTGACTTTATCTCGCTTGGCAAGACGTTGTAAGTCAGCTTGAAGCAGCAAGAGTTTGAGTAGGCAATTACGAATTTCTGTTAGAGTTGGAGGATTGCGGAAGGGTTCGAGGAGACAGGGGGTAGTAGTAATCCGACTAAGGAGTCCGAGAGTGGTGGGAGAAGCATTGGATTGAGGTTTAGGGACAAAGTAGACATCTACCTGGCGTGCTTCACCGGGAATCTCCAAGCTACGCTCAACAGTACCGAAGGGAGTGAGGCATTCTTCGAGGAGTTGCGCAAGAAAATTGATCAAAGGGAAAACGAGTCATGAAGGGTAGGTGAGAGTCAACTTTGGGTGGTAGTTTGCCCTACTATTATATGAGATATGGGTACATTTTTATCTTGTGGAATAATATTAAAAAATTATAGGCTTTGCCAAATCAGTAATAAGTAATAATTAATAAGTAATAATTTCTCTTGGTTTAAACACCTAGGGATTGTACCATCTAGGGAGAAAGAACACCGGGTTACATCCGCAATCTAGGTTTATGACTCATTTGGAAACCCTATATCAATCGTTTAAAAGTGTTAGATAAAGCAGTAATGAAGGAGTAGAGACATGGGAACAATCATCATCAAAGTTCCTCAAGAAATACAAGTGGAATGTGAGATTAACGATGCCAAGTCGGTTTCCATTTTGCTTGAAACACTGAGAAACATGGAGAAAACACTAGCTTCTAGTGCTCATGATACCTTGACAGGTCTGTTTGCCGATGAGGTAGAGTTAATCGATCAGATTACCGAAGAGGCAATGCAAGCGCGTGAAAATGATCCATTAAATCGTATAGTTATTAAATTTATATGAACTCCTTACATTCTTTAAGCTCTTGCTAAAAACCCGTTAAGATTGAGAGCATCAACCGACTGCTTTCACGGCGGCTTATCGTTGGACAAATAATGCACTAAAATTCCGAACTATTGAAGAATGCGATCGCAGTGAATTGACTTTGCGCGAGATTAAGCAACTCCATCCTCAGATTGACCAATATGTTGATGATATAGTCCACTATATTTGGGATGAGGACAATAAGCTTGGTTCTAGAGACTAATCCACCTTATTGTTTGAGTGGTCTACTTAATCTTACCTAAGGCTGACACACAGAGCAATAATATACTACAATAAAATAACAGACAAGTTACACTTATGAATAGTCGTTGCTCTGATAGTGAGTATTACTCATGTATGATGCCTTGTAACACCTTCGCCAGCAGCGTCCGTTCTAGATAATACCCCTGATGGAAAGGTAGCCGGGATGAAAGCTAGTAAGGTTCTGAAGAGATATAACAACGGTAGAAGAGACTTCAGCGGTGAATGTCTCAGAGGTCAGTCTTTCAAAGGAAAAAATCTGGAAGGTGCAGATTTTAGTGAGGCGGATATCCGAGGGGCTAATTTCAGTAATGCTAAGCTCAGTGGTGCTAAGTTCTGTGGTGCGAAGGCTGGATTGCAGAGGCGTTGGGCAGTTTTCTTGGTAGCAGTCTCGTGGTTACTATCAGCACTATCTGGGCTCTTTTCAATATGGATGGCTGCTGTGGTAGCACTGCTACTCGACACTAAGATCGAATACTTCCTTGCTGGCGTGGTCTCTCTAATTGTGCTTGCGGTCTTCTTTATTGTCACTATCCGCAAGGGTCTAGCCGCAGGTTTTGGAGCTGGAGCTTTCGCTGGAGCTTTCACTGTCGCTTTCACTGTCGCTGGAGTTGTCGATGGAGTTATCGATGGAGCTTTCTCTGGAGCTTTTGCTGGAGCAGTCGCTGGAGCAGTCGCTGGAGCTGGAGCTTTCGTAGTCGCAGGAGCCTTCGCAGTCGCAGGAGCTTTCGTAGTCGCAGGAGCTTTCGCAGGAGCTGTCGATGGAGCTTTTGCAGTCGCTGTCGCAGTCGCTGTCCCACCGCTCGGCACATACTTAGGCTGGCGTTCTGTGAAAGGGGATGAGAGAGACGCTTGGATTCGCGCTGCCGCTATTGCCTTTACAACTACAGGAGGTACTAGTTTTAGAGGTGCTATCTTAACTGATGCTGATTTTACAGGAGCCAGACTCAAGAGTACAGACTTCAGAGAAGCTACCCTCACCCGTACCCGCTGGCGCGATGCCAAAAGACTTAACCAAGTGCGTCCTGGAACGAGTTATTTGAGTAATGTAACAGTTAGGGAATTAGCTAGGACACTCCAGGGACCGGACAAAAACTTTGACCAACTTCCCCTGCGAGGAATCAACCTACAGGGAGCGAATCTGGCGGATGCTAGCTTCATCGGTACTGATTTAAATGAAGCCAACTTACAAGATGCTGACTTATCCAGAGCAAAACTAGTACAAACCCCATTAGATGAAACTGATTTAACGGGTGTTACTCTCACTGCTGCCTATATTGAAGACTGGGGTATTACTAGTACTACCAAGCTGGATAGGGTGAGGTGTGATTATGTCTTCATGCGTTTACCTACCAAGGATAAGCTTAACCCTCATCGTAAGCCTGATGATTGGAGTAAGAACTTTGCTGAGGGTGAATTTGCTGACTTTATAGCACCGATGGTCAGAACCCTTGACTTATATCACACCAAGGATACTGACTCTCGCTTGATTGTTTACGCTTGGCAAAAGTTAGTCGAAGAAAATCCAGAGGCTGAGTTGGAGATTGTCTCTATCGAGAAACGGGGTAAGAGTAAAGATAAGTTATTGCTCAGAGCAGAAACCTCGCCTCAAGCAGACCATTCCCAACTGAGTGCAGAATACTTTGATACTTACGACTACCTCATTACTTTACCACCAGCAGCAATTTCTAGGTTACTAGCAGACAAAGACAACCAGATTAGCAGGCTAGAAGGAATGGTAACTATGGCCATCAGCCGTCCCGGTTTTTATGCACAACACTATAGCCATCAAGGAGATACTATGCCAGACAAAAGTAGCGATATCAGCATCAGTGCTGTAACTGGTAGCAAAATTAGTGGTGTGGCTGGTGGTGAAAGCACCGCTGTAGCTGGTGAGAATCTAACTGGTGTAGCTGGTGGTGATATTAGTGGTACAGTTACTAATACGATTAGTCAGCTCAGTGAGTCAGAATTGCCAGAAGCTCCAACCTTAGCCAATTTACTCAAACAGCTAAAAAAGGCGATCACATCTCCAGATTTTGGCTTGAGTGAGAAGGATAAAAAGAAGGCACTGAAACATTTAGATACTATCGGTAAGTTAGGAGTAGAGCGTAATAACTCTAACTTACGAGAAATGGCTGAAAATTCTATGGATGCCTTACCCACAATTCTCAAGCGGGGAGCTGGGTTATTCGATATTGAACTTGATGAGATTCTGGACAATATCCAGAGCCTTTTGGGAATGGAGAATTGAGAATGGAGCATATTTTGTTGGGTTTCACGCTCGTTGTCAGCAAAATCGATACCATGTTTGCGAAGATTCGTAGCTGCCTTGTTCTGATTCCATTGGTAAGCCATCTCAATTATAGTATGCACATCTATGCATATTACCAAGACGACCAATGCGGGGTTAGGGATTTTCCAAGTCCACCCTACGGCTAAGCACTACTCAGGTGGGTTACAGCCGCCATCATGTAAATTAATTTAAGCAATCATTCTGTAGCAAAAGCTACATCATAGATACTTGAATCGGGGGGGATTGCCAGATGAGAACATTTCCTATAATATATCTATTCCCTGAGAATCGGCTAGGACGTGACTGTCAGCTTCCTCTGTAAGTTAATTCCTTGCTAACAATTTGACAACCATTACTATTATCACAAGTCCTAGCCTAATCAAGCTTAACCTTTTGTTTACGATTGTGTAGCCCTTAGAGGATGTCAATATCATTAGCGTAGATTATTGCTAATTTCTCCGGGAATTGGGTCTGGGCAAGGTATGAATTGGCCAAGGACTCAACGCCCTTAAATTCTGCAACTTTATATCAGGAAAAACGTGAATTATTCAATGGATAACAGGAGCATCAATCAAAACGAACCAGGTCAACTCAGCCAGAGGCGAACAGTGTCGCCACTCCCTCAAGGTAAGCCTTATCCGGGTCAACGATGGTTGGTCGAAGAACGAGATGCCTGTGGTGTGGGTTTTATTGCCTCTCAAGTAGGGACTGCGAGCCATGAACTAATTGAAAAAGCTTTGTCTGCCTTAAGCTGCCTAGAACATCGAGGTGGTTGTAGTGCCGACAAGGATTCTGGAGATGGCTCAGGTTTATTAACTGCTATTCCTTGGGCATTGTTCAAGCCTTGGTTCAACGAATTGAATCTAGAGATGCCGCCAACAGAGCAGTTGGCAGTGGGTATGGTGTTTCTGCCTCAAGAGACAACCTTGCTCCACCAAATCCGTGAAATTATTGAAGAAGTCTTAGTTCAAGAAGAGTTGAGGGTGTTGGGTTGGCGTACAGTACCAGTGAAGCCTGAGATACTGGGAGTCCAAGCACGAGCCAATCAACCTCAAATTGAGCAGGTAATAGTACATTCCCCAAACCAACAAGGAGACGAACTCGAACGTAAACTTTTCACAACCCGGCGTCGTATTGGCAAAGTTGTCGAGTCTAGGACCAGTATAAAATGGTCTGAGGATGCTTATATATGTTCCCTCTCTACCCGCACAATTGTCTACAAGGGCATGGTGCGCTCAGAGGTACTGGGAGATTTTTATCTAGACTTACAAGACCCTAATTACCAAAGTGCTTTTGCTGTCTATCATCGGCGCTTTAGCACTAACACCATGCCTAAATGGCCACTGGCTCAACCGATGCGGTTGTTGGGACACAATGGGGAAATTAACACCCTATTGGGTAATATCAACTGGATGATGGCCAGGGATGCAGATTTAACTCATCCTTTTTGGGAAATAGGCGATGGTCAAGGTTCTGAACGCTCGTCCCTAGATGAACTCAAGCCGTTTGTGCATCCTGATAATAGTGACTCAGCAACCTTGGATAATGTGTTCGAGTTACTGGTGCGCTCTGGGCGTAGTCCGATGGCAGCAATTATGATTATGGTGCCAGAAGCTTACCAAAATCAACCGGATTTGGCACAGTATCCAGAAATTGTTGATTTTTACGAATACTACAGTGGTATTCAGGAGGCTTGGGATGGTCCAGCGATGTTGGTGTTCGGTGATGGTAAGAAAGTAGGAGCCAGCCTGGATCGCAATGGACTAAGACCGGCTCGTTATAGCATTACACGGGATGGGTATGTCATTGTGGCATCAGAAGCTGGTGTGGTAGAGTTGCCAGAAACAGATATTATTGAAAAGGGCAGACTCGGACCAGGGCAAATGATTGCGGTGGACTTGGAAACCCAGGAAATTTTGAAAAATTGGGAAATTAAACAGCGGGTTGCTACTGGACTACCCTATGGGGAGTGGCTCCAGCAAAACCGGGTGGTGCTGGAAACCCAATCCTTTGCCGATAATCCCTTGCTGGAAACTTCGGAATTATTGCGTCAGCAGACAGCCTTTGGCTATACAGCTGAGGATCTGGAGATGATTATCCAGACGATGATTACTGACGGGAAAGAGCCAACTTTCTGCATGGGAGATGATATTCCCTTAGCGGTACTCTCTAGTAAGCCTCGTTTGCTCTATGACTACTTTAAGCAGCGCTTTGCTCAGGTAACCAACCCACCGATTGATCCCCTGCGGGAAAGTTTGGTGATGTCTTTAAGTATGGAGTTGGGTGAGCGGGGAAATCTGTTAGAAGCCAAATCAGAATATGCCCAGTTGTTAAAACTCCAAACACCAATACTGAATGAGGCGGAGTTAGAAGCGGTGCAAACTTCAGGGTTTGCCACTACTCAACTATCTACCTTATTTGAGATTGCTGCTGGTCCTGAGGGGTTAGAAGCAGCTGTAGATCGTTTGTGTAATCAAGCAGTTGAGGCTGTCAAGGGAGGAAGCAAGATTCTGATTCTGAGTGATGCCCTTCGGGATAGCTCCGCTTCAGAGATGGGTGATATGCTCTCGGAAGGCTACACTTACATTCCCCCTTTATTGGCAGTAGGTGCGGTTCACCATCATTTGATCCGTCAAGGACTGCGGATGAAGGCATCGATTATTGCCCAAACTGCTCAGTGCTGGAGTACCCATCACTTTGCCTGTTTGATTGGCTACGGTGCATCAGCAGTTTGTCCTTACCTCGCTTGGGAATCGGTGCGGAGTAAGTGGGCAGACAGCAGGACACAGAAATTGATGGCCCTGGGCAAAATTAAGAGTATTACCATTGAAGAGGCTCAGAAAAACTACCGCAAGGCCTTAGAAGCTGGTTTGTTGAAAATCCTCTCGAAGATGGGGATTTCTTTGCTGTCTTCTTACCACGGAGCACAGATTTTTGAAGCCATTGGTATTGGCACAGATTTATTGGCATTAGCCTTTAATGGTACAACATCCCGATTGGGAGGCTTGAGTTTACCAGAATTAGCTCAGGAGGTGATGGCTTTCCACCAACGGGCTTTCCCCGAATTGACAGCCAAAAAACTGGAAAACTTTGGTTTTGTCAACTACCGTCCTGGGGGTGAGTATCACATGAACAGCCCCGAAATGGCTAAAGCTTTGCACAAGGCAGTTTCGTCTTTTGTCCGTTCCCAATCCTCGAATAACGGCAAAGAGACGACCGACAATCAACCAGCCTATGACCACTATGATGTGTATCGGAAACTCTTGGAAGAACGACCGGCAACGGCTCTGCGGGATTTATTGGACTTCCATAGTGACCGGGCTAGTATCAATATTGAGGAAGTCGAACCTGTAGAAGAAATCGTTAAGAAATTTTGTACTGGAGCCATGTCCCTCGGTTCTCTGTCCCGGGAGGCCCACGAAACTTTAGCGATCGCGATGAACCGCATTGGTGGTAAATCCAATAGTGGTGAGGGAGGAGAAGACCCAGTACGTTTCAAAGTAATCGATGATGTGGATGAGACGGGAAATTCCGCCACCTTCCCCCATCTTCACGGTTTGCACCAGGGAGATATCGCTTCTTCTGCAACTAAGCAGGTAGCATCGGGTCGCTTTGGGGTAACACCAGAATACCTAATGAGTGCCAAACAAACTGAGATTAAGATTGCTCAAGGGGCTAAGCCTGGGGAAGGGGGTCAGTTACCAGGTAAGAAGGTGAGTCCCTACATTGCCATGCTGCGGCGTTCCAAGCCAGGAGTAACTCTGATTTCCCCCCCACCCCACCACGATATCTATTCTATTGAAGACCTGGCTCAACTAATTTTTGACTTGCATCAGATTAATCCCCAAGCTGGGGTATCGGTGAAGTTGGTGGCGGAAATTGGTATTGGCACTATTGCTGCGGGAGTAGCTAAGGCCAATGCTGATATTATCCAAATTTCAGGTCATGATGGGGGCACTGGTGCTTCTCCCTTGAGTTCGATTAAACATGCGGGTGTTCCTTGGGAACTAGGTTTAACGGAAGTGCATCGGGTACTGATGGAAAACCAACTACGCGATCGCGTCCTCCTACGGGCTGATGGTGGCTTCAAGACTGGTTGGGACGTAGTAATGGCGGCGTTGATGGGGGCAGAAGAATACGGCTTTGGCTCAGTATCCATGATTGCTGAAGGCTGCATTATGGCCAGGATTTGTCACACCAATAACTGTCCTGTAGGGGTTGCCACTCAGCAAGAAAAACTGCGTCAGCGCTTTACCGGTATTCCAGAGCACCTTCTCAACTTCTTCTACTTTATCGCCCAAGAAGTGCGATCGCTCTTGGCCAAACTAGGCTACCGCTCTTTAACAGATGTTATTGGTCGAGCTGATTTGTTGAAAATGCGGCAAGATGTTCAGTTAACCAAGACATCTGCGCTGGATCTCAATTGCTTGCTCCAATTGCCAGATACTCGAAGCGATCGCTCTTTCCTCAATCATGGAGGAGTTCACAGCAATGGAACTGTAGTTGATGATCAGCTGCTAAGGGATCCTGAAATTCAGGATTGCATCCGCAATCAAGGTTCTGTGACTAAGGATCTAGAAATAGTTAACACTGACCGAACTGTAGGAGCTCGTTTAGCCGGTGCGATTGCCAAACAGTATGGCAACACTGGTTTTGAGGGACAAATTACTCTCAATTTCCGTGGCCCTGCCGGTCAAAGCTTTGGCGCTTTCAATCTACCTGGCATGACCCTCGTCCTAACTGGTGAAGCCAATGACTATGTAGGTAAAGGTATGCATGGCGGTAAGATTATTATCAAGCCACCGGCTGAAGCCACCTACGACCCAGCCAATAACGTGATTGCCGGTAACACCTGTCTCTACGGTGCTACTGGGGGTACTCTATTTGCCAATGGTGGAGCCGGTGAGCGGTTTGGCGTCCGCAACTCCAAAGGTTGTGCCGTAATTGAGGGCGCTGGAGACCACTGTTGTGAGTACATGACCGGTGGTGTGATTGTAGTCTTAGGTAAAGTAGGGCGCAATGTTGGTGCTGGTATGACCGGTGGTTTTGCCTATTGCCTAGATGAAGATGGCAGTTTCCCGGCTAAAGTTAACCCAGAAATTGTCAAAATTCAACGGGTTAGTTCCCATAAGGGAGAACAGCAGCTCAAAGAGCTCATTCAAGCCCATGCAGAATACACTGGCAGTCCTAAAGCTCAGATGATTTTGCGTAACTGGTCTGAATATCTCCCCCAATTCTGGCAAGTTGTACCGCCTTCAGAGGCTGATAGTCCGGAAGCTAATCCTGAAATTGTGGAAGAAAGGGAGTTAACTCCGGTGCAGTAAGTTGATTGATTGTTGGTTCTTGTTTAACTGAAGTAATAACGTAAGTTGCTAGTTACAAGTATCAGCGTGTTGAGATCCCCCCTAACGTGTTGAGATCCCCCCTAACGTGTTGAGATCCCCCCTAACGTGAACGGAAGAGAACACCTCTGAACTCCAGTCAACCGCCTTGTTCCATCTAGTATGCCATCTTCTGC
>JAAHGR010000243.1 GCA_010672425.1 Symploca sp. SIO2E6 | reverse complement strand
TGGTCATTTTTACCAGTGCTCTGGCTCTCGATTCCATCAATGATGGGACAGCCGATGACCAATTAGAGGAATTACCCTTCCTACAGTTGGGAGAGCCAGTATATATGGTTAATAAAACACCTCAAGTGTGGTTGGATCATGGAGTTGTTGAACAACAAGGAGCTTTACTCCTCATATGGAATGTGGTGGAAGAATTATTCCCAGAAGGTCTGATTGACGAAATGTTTAATAGCTACCGCAATTGGTTACAACAATTAGCTACCTCTGATGCGGCTTGGACTCAGACTCACCCCCAACTCTTACCATCAGCTCAATTAACCCAACGAGTAGAGGTTAATCAAACTACTGCACCAATTTCTGAGGATACTCTGCACAGTCTCTTTGTCAAACAAGTAAAACGGCAAGGGGAAGCGATCGCTCTCATTACTCCAGAGTACACCCTTACCTATCAGGAACTCTACACCAAAGCTCACCAAATAGGGCAGAAGTTACAGCAATTAGGAGCTATCCCTAACTCTTTAGTAGGTGTCTTAATGACCAAAGGTTGGCAACAAGTAGCAGCTGTCCTAGGCATTTTAATGTCAGGAGCAGCTTACTTACCTATAGACCCAACATTGCCCCAGGAAAGGCAGTGGCATTTACTAGAGCAAGGACAAGTTAAGTTAGCTCTAACTCAAGCTAATCTTGCTGGAAGTTTATCTTTACCAGAACACATCCCATGTTTGTCTGTTGATGCACAGGAATGGGACACGATAGAAGTGACTCCCTTAGACTCAGTGCAAAGTGTTTCTGACTTAGCCTATGTTATCTTTACTTCCGGTTCCACAGGTACTCCGAAAGGAGTAATGATTGACCATCGCGGGGCAGTTAATACTGTATTAGACATCAACCAACGCTTTGAGATTAAACCTCATGACCGGGTACTAGCTGTTTCCGCCTTGAACTTTGACTTGTCAGTATATGATATCTTTGGTATTCTCGCAGCCGGAGGAACTATTATCATACCCAGTCTAGATGGAGCCAAAGACCCGGCACACTGGGTAGAGTTAATGGCTCAACATCAAGTGACTCTCTGGAATACAGTACCGGCATTAATGCAGATGTTAGTTGAATACCTATCTCAGCATCCAAACCGCCCTTCATTTCCACTAAGATTA
The DNA here is from genome assembly GCA_010672425.1 of Symploca sp. SIO2E6. Taxonomy (GTDB): domain Bacteria; phylum Cyanobacteriota; class Cyanobacteriia; order Cyanobacteriales; family Coleofasciculaceae; genus Caldora. The sequence goes on along the minus strand of JAAHGR010000243.1, from coordinate 9,286 downwards.
GCACTATTGAGTGGGGATTGGATTCCATTAAATTTACCAGAGCAAATCAAAACTTTCTGGTCTCAAGCACAAGTGGTGAGTCTAGGAGGGGCAACAGAAGCCTCAATTTGGTCAGTCTACTACCCAATTACTACTGTAGACCCGGAGTGGAAGAGCATACCTTATGGCAAACCCCTAGCTAATCAACGTCTATATGTACTCAATGACAGGATGGAACCATGCCCGAATTGGGTTCCTGGTCAACTCTATATTGGTGGTATTGGTCTAGCGAAAGGTTATTGGCGCAATGAAGAAAAGACTCAATTGAGCTTTATTGAGCATCCAGTCACTCAAGAAAGATTGTATAAAACAGGTGATTTGGGAAGGTATTTGCCCGATGGTAATATAGAATTTATTGGCCGAGAAGATTTTCAGGTTAAAATCAATGGTTATAGGATTGAACTGGGTGAGATAGAAGTTTCCTTACAGAAACATTCTGCTGTCAAAGAAACGGTAGTCACAGCAGTGGGTGAATTACAGAATAAGCAGCTTGTTGCTTATATAGTTCTTCACTCAGAAGCAACTGCTGCAATAGATGACTTGCGCAATTACTTACAGCAGTGTTTACCCAAATATATGGTTCCTCCTAATTATATTTTCCTAGAAGCACTGCCTCTGACTCCTAATGGCAAGGTAGACCGTAAAGCATTACCTGTACCGGATGTGGCCAGTAGTGTGTCAACGGAGTATGTAGCTCCTGAGACGGAGACACAGGAAGCATTAGCAGAGATTTGGAGAGAGGTGTTGGGAATAGAACAGGTAGGTATACATGACAATTTCTTTGATTTGGGAGGGAATTCTTTGATAGCAATTCAGGTTGTGTCTCGCCTGCGAGACAATTTTAACGTCGAATTACCTCTAAGCAAGTTCTTTGAAATTTCCACTGTCGCTCAATTAAGCGTTCAAATTGAGACCATCGGTAAAAATAGCAATTTATCTTTAGCCAAGCAACTACAAACTCTTTCTGATAATCAAGAAAAATGGGAGGAAATTGAGCTGTGAAAACATTGGATATTTTTTTATCTGAGCTAGCCAATCAAAATGTCAAACTCTGGATTGAGAATGGACGCTTGCGTTGCAGGTATCCTGAGGGAGTTTTAAGCCCAGATATACGTATTCAATTAACCGAGCGTAAGCAAGAAATTATTACTTTTTTAGAACAGGCTAATTTAGAGGCAGATTACAAGTACCCCCCACTCAAGACTATTGAGCGAGACGGTAATCTCCTGCCATTATCATATGCCCAACAAAGGCTATGGTTACTAGAAAAAATGGCCTTGAGTAGCAATGCCTACAATATGCCCTTAACCCTACATTTAGTAGGTAAACTAGACTATGTAGCCCTAAAAAAAAGTCTCAACCAAATCATCGCTCGCCATGAAACCCTAAGAACCACGTTCAGTGAAATCAATGGCATACCAGTACAAATAATTAAACCCCTCTTTGAATTAGAACTACCAATACAAGACCTAACTCAGTTAATACCATCTCAGCAAACCACCAAACTCCAACAACTACTCCAACAAGAAAATGAACAAATATTCAATCTAGAAGTAGACCCTCCCATACGCGCTCAGTTGTATCAACTAGGAACAACAGAACACATACTGCAAATCACATTACATCACATAGCTAGCGATGGCTGGTCACTCACGGTATTACCCAAAGAACTCTCAGCTATTTACACTGCCATAGTGCAAGACCAACTATCCCCATTACCAGAGTTGCCCATACAATATGCAGACTTTGCAGTGTGGCAAAGGAACTACTTACAAGGTGAAACTCTAGAAAGCCAACTAAGTTACTGGAAGCAAAAGCTACAAGACCTAACCCAACTACAACTATCCACAGACCATCCTCGACCCCCAGTTCAAACCTTTAATGGAGCAGATATACAGATAAATATATCAGCAGGACTAACATCAAAAGTTAAACAACTGACTCAAAAGCAGGGAACCACCTTATTTATGACCCTGTTAGCGGCATTCAAAGTATTACTGTCTCGTTACAGTGGTCAAGAAGCCATAGCAGTAGGTTCACCGGTAGCCAACCGCAACCGTAGTGAAATAGAAAGGTTAATTGGTTTTTTTGTTAACTCCCTAGTTCTGTGTACAGATATGGGAGGAGACCCTAGTTTTACAGAAGTATTAAACCGAGTCAAACAAACAGCTTTAGAAGCTTATAGTCACCAAGACATACCCTTTGAGAAATTGGTAGAAGAATTGCAGCCAGAACGAGAACTATCCCAAAACCCCTTATTTCAGGTGATGTTTGCCCTTCAGCAGGAGGAAATCTTAAAACCATCCTTCAAGCTGCCTAACTTAGAAGTAGGTTGGTATGAAAGAGGTGGAGCCGAAATGACAGTGCGGTTTGACTTAGAGTTACATCTGTGGTCAGTAGGAGAAGAAATCAAAGGATTCTGTGCCTATAACAGAGACTTGTTTGAAGCTGAAACCATTCAAAGGATGTTGTCCCATTATCAAAACTTGCTGACAGCAGTAGTAGAGAATCCCTCACAATCGATTAGCTTACTGCCGTTGATGAGTGACACAGAACAGCAACAGTTGTTAGTGGCATGGAACAACACAAAAACTGATTACCCAAATGATCAATGCATCCATCAGTTATTTGAGGAACAGGTCCAGAGAACCCCAAATGCAATAGCAGTAGTATTTGAACAGCAAAAGCTGACCTACTCTGAATTAAATAGCAAAGCTAATCAGCTAGCCCATTACTTGCAAAAATTGGGAGTAGTTCCAGAAACGCTAGTGGGTATTTGTGTCGAGCGTTCAGTAGAGATGGTAGTAGGTTTATTAGCAATACTCAAAGCCGGAGGAGCTTATGTACCATTAGATCCATCCTATCCCACTTCACGCCTAGCTCAGATATTAGAAGATGGGGAGTTACACCTACTGTTAACTGACTCCAACTCGGAGTTTCATCTACCAGAAACCCCAACACCGGCAATACATATCAACCAAGCTAATACGGTAGCAATACAAGCTAATGTAATCAGTAATGTTAATCCCCAGAACCTAGCTTATGTATTGTATACCTCTGGTTCTACAGGCCGACCTAAAGGAGTAGCAATTGAACACCGTAGTCCGGTCTCCCTATTGCATTGGGCACGAGAAGTGTATAGCCAAGAGGAATTATCAGGAGTATTAGCCTCCACTTCTATCTGCTTTGACTTATCAGTATTTGAATTGTTTGTGCCTTTAAGTTGGGGAGGAAAAGTCATATTAGCTGAAAATGCTTTACATCTACCGGAATTACCAGCAGCAGGAGAAGTCAGCCTAATCAACACAGTACCCTCAGCAGCTAGAGAATTAGTCAGAAACCAAAGTATTCCCACTGAAGTAAAAACAATCAATCTGGCAGGAGAACCCCTAGATAATCAACTAGTTCAACAACTGTATAAACAACAAACAATTAAAGCAGTATACAACCTTTATGGTCCTAGTGAGGACACAACCTACTCCACTTTTACCTTAATGGAAAAAGGGGCAACTAACCCACCAACCATAGGTAGACCAATAGCCAACACGGAAGTATACATCCTAGATTCCCATCTACAACCAGTGCCAGTGGGAGTGCCGGGAGAATTGCATATAGCAGGCAAAGGATTAGCACGAGGCTACTTAAACCAACCACAATTAACCACAGAAAAATTTATACCGCACCCCTTTAGGGAACAACCAGATGCTCGATTGTACAAAACAGGAGACTTAGCAAGGTATTGCTGTGATGGTCAGATAGAATTTCTAGGCAGGATAGACCATCAAGTCAAAATTAGAGGTTACCGCATAGAAACAGGGGAAATAGAAGCAGTACTCAATCAAAACCCTGCTGTTAAAGAAACAGTGGTAGTAGCTAGGGAAGACAACCCAGGCAACAAACGTCTATTCGCATACATAGTACCCGAAACTGACACTCTCACCAGCTCCAACCTAGAACTATCAGATAATCAAGTAGACAGTTGGCAAGAAATATTCAACCAACAAATTGACTCTCAGCTAAGTGAAGTCATTGACCCCCTATTCAACATTTCTGGTTGGCACAGCAGTTATGACAACGCACCCATACCAGAAGAGCAAATGCGAGTGTGGGCTCAGGATATCGTGACCCAAGTTTTAGCGAACAAACCCCAGAGGATATGGGAAGTAGGCTGTGGCACAGGAATGCTCTTATTTCAAATCGCACCCTACACACAAGCTTATTATGGTACAGATATCTCCAACATCTCCTTAGAATACATCAAAAAACAAATAGCACAGCAACCAGAGAAATATGCTCATGTCAGTCTAGCTCAGAAACGGGCTGAAGATATGGTAGATATTCCTGATCACAACTTCGATGTGGTAATTCTTAATTCCATAGTCCAGTATTTCCCTAATGTAGAATATTTGTTACAAGTAATAGAAAACAGCATCAGGGTAATCAAACCAGGAGGAATGATTTTCCTAGGGGATATCCGTAGTTTGCCATTAATGAAATCATTTCACACTTCGGTGCAACTGTATCAATCCACCCCATCACTGTCTCTACAACAACTAAAGCAACATATAGATAAACAAATGCAACAGGACACAGAGTTGCTAGTATCGCCGGAGTTGTTTGTTGCCCTCAAAGAAAAACATCCAGAGATATCTTATGTACAGATACGTTTACAGAGGGGGAGCGATCGCAACGAGCTGAATAAATATCGCTATAATGTGCTATTGCATATAAAAGCCAAACCAGCATCAGTTATAGAGGCGACCGTAGAAAGTGGGGCAGGTATGAGTTCTGAAGGTATTGAAGCATATCTGCAACAAAAGCAACCAGAGTCTATTTGTTTTAGTGGTATAGTAAATGGCCGAGTGACCAATGATGTGCGTTCTGTAGAGTTGCTATCACAGGTAGAGGGGATTAAGAATGTCCTGCAGTTGAGGCAAAAGTTAGAGTCAGAGTCAGTCAATGGTATCGACCCAGAAAGGTTACATCAACTGAGTTCAAATTTAGGATATGAGCTAGAGTTATGTTGGTCTTCTCTGGGTGATGGAGAATTGATGGATGCAATATTTGTGCGCTCTGAGTTAGCAGCCGAGGGAATGGTATTAACACCCCTAACTCAACAATCAGTAGTAGGGGGAAACTGGCATCGTTATGGCAATAATCCTTTGGCTTCTATAATAGCCAAACAACTGATACCACAGTTGAGAGAGTATCTGGAACAGAGGTTACCAGAATACCTTCTGCCGAATGGGTATGTGGTGTTGCCACAACTACCACTGACTCCTAATGGTAAAGTAGACCGCAAGGCATTGCCTGCACCGGATTTAACCAGTAATCTGTCAACGGAGTTTGTGGCTCCTGAGACGACTACACAGAAAGCCTTAGCCGAAATCTGGGCAGAGGTGCTGGGTATAGAACAGGTGGGTATACACGACAACTTCTTTGCCTTGGGTGGACATTCTTTGATGGCCACTCAAGTTGTGTCTCGGCTGCGACAGGCATTTTCGATAGATTTACCCCTACAGAATCTATTTGAAAAACCAGACATCACCAGTTTAGCCAAGGAACTAGAGAGCTATCTAGCTCAAACCCAGAGTATGGAGATAGCAGCCATTCAACCAAGAGAGCAAGACGGCAATCCCCCACCATTATCCTTCGCCCAACAAAGGCTCTGGTTTATCGAAAAAACTGGGTTAGGTGGCAACGCCTACAATCAGCCTTTGACCCTACATCTAGTAGGTGAATTAGACGAAGTTGCTCTACAACAAAGTCTCAACCAAATCATCGCTCGCCATGAAACCCTTAGAACTACCTTCAGCTTGATTAACGACACAACAGTACAAGTAATCAGACCCCCATTTGAGCTGGAACTAGCCAAACAAGACTTGAGTGGGTTAACACCATCCCAACAGAAAACCCAACTGCAACAGTTGCTCCAACAAGAAAGTGAACAACAGTTCAATCTGGAAGTAGACCCACCTATACGAGGACAGCTACTGAAACTAGGAACAACAGAACAGATACTGCAAATCACCTTACATCACATCGCTAGTGATGGTTGGTCACTGACCGTATTTGCCCAGGAACTCTCAGCCCATTACACTGCTGTAGTACAAAAGCAACCATCTCCATTGCCCTCACTACCAATACAATATGCCGATTTTGCTGTCTGGCAGAGAAACTACTTACAAGGTCAAACCCTACAAACCCAACTAGACTACTGGAAGCAAAAGCTCAAGGAACTACCCCAACTGCAACTACCCACAGACCATCCAAGACCGGCAGTAGAAAGCTTCAAGGGAGCGGGTCTACCGATAAACCTATCAGCGCCACTGAGCTCAAAATTAACACAACTGAGTCAACAGCAGGGAGTGACCCTATTTATGACCCTGCTAGCTGCTTTCAAGGTATTACTGTATCGCTACAGTGCCCAAGAACAAATTGCGGTAGGCTCACCCATCGCTAACCGCAACCGGAAAGAAATAGAAGGGTTGATTGGATTTTTTGTCAATTCCCTAGTGATGTATACCGACTTAGGGGGACAACCAAATTTTACCGAAGTATTAAACCGAGTCAGACAAACAGCCCTAGAAGCATATTCTAACCAAGACCTACCCTTTGAGAAACTCGTAGAAGAGTTGCAACCAGAACGTTCCCTCTCTCAACATCCCTTGTTTCAGGTGATGTTTGCCGTGCAGCAGTCGGAAGTAGCTCAGCCATCCTTCAGCCTGCCCAACTTAGAGGTGGGTTGGTATCAAGGTGCAGGAGCGGAAATGACGGTGCGACTGGACTTAGAATTACATCTGTGGCAACAAGGAGAGGAAATCCGAGGATTGTGTACCTACAACCAAGACTTGTTTGAAGCCGAAACCATCAACAGGATGTTGTCACATTATCAAGTATTGCTATCAGCAGTAGTGGATAATCCAGAGCAACCTATTAGCCAACTGTCGCTGATGAGTCCAACAGAACAGCAACAGTTGTTGGTGGCATGGAACAACACCAAAACCGATTATCCTGCTGATCAATGTATCCATGAGTTATTTGAAGCTCAAGTAAAGAAAACCCCAGATGCAGTAGCAGTAGTTTTTGAAGAACAACAGCTGACTTACTCCCAGTTAAATAGCAAAGCCAACCAACTAGCCAACTACTTGCAACAGTTAGGAGTCGGACCAGAAGTGCTAGTGGGCATTTGTGTGGAACGATCGCTAGAAATGATCATCGGTTTATTGGCAATCCTCAAAGCGGGAGGAGTTTATGTGCCATTAGACCCAGGATATCCCTCAGAACGGATCAATTATATGTTGGCCGATTCTCAAGCGTCGGTGTTATTAACTCAAAAACAATTACTCGATAAATTACTAGAACATCAGGCACAAAGTAACTCGTCGCTGAACAGGCAACAAATCATTTGCCTAGATGCCGACTGGGGAGAGATTTCTCAGGAAAATCACCACAATGTTGATAGTGGAGTCACCTCAGATAACCTAGCCTACGTTATCTATACATCCGGTTCTACCGGCAAACCCAAAGGGGTACAAATTTACCATCGTTCCCTGACTAACTTCTTAAAGTCTATGAGTCAGGCACCGGGAATCACCAACTCAGATACACTTCTAGCAGTGACCAGCATCTGTTTTGATATTGCCGCCTTAGAACTTTATCTCCCTCTCATTGTCGGAGCACAAGTTGTCATAGTAAGTCGTGAACTTGCTACTGACGGTAGGCAGTTGTTGTCAGCCCTAGATCATTCAGGTGCAACCATCATACAAGCCACTCCGGCAACCTGGCAAATGCTACTAACTGTAGGTTGGGAAGCTAGTTCCCATAGCTTGTCGTCGAGGAGGCAAGCCAAAAATTTAAAAATTCTTTGTGGTGGTGAAGCTTTACCCCATAAACTAGCGAATCAGCTGCTGGACAGAGGTACTGAACTTTGGAATATGTATGGACCAACTGAAACCACAATCTGGTCTTCTATCTGTCATGTAACGCCCTCGGCAACGACTAACAATGTTACAGCTGCAAATGTTTCCTATTCTCTTGGTAAACCCATTGCTAACACTCAAATTTATATCCTGGATTCCTACTTACAACCAGTGCCCATAGGACTGCCAGGAGAACTACATATAGGTGGAGAAGGATTGGCACAAGGCTACCTGAACCAACCTGAATTAACAGCAGAGAAATTTATTCCCCACCCCTTCAGTAAGCAACCAAATGCTCGATTGTATAAAACTGGAGACCTAGCACGTTATTTACCAGATGGTCAAATAGAATTCTTGGGTAGGATAGACAATCAGGTAAAAATTCGGGGCTTCCGCATTGAAACTGGAGAAATAGAAGCTATCCTGAACCAAAACCCTACTGTGAAAGAAACAGTGGTAGTAGCAAGGGAAGATAACAGTGAAGATAAACGACTCGTAGCCTATATAGTTCCCTATCAACACTACGAATCTACTCAAGACTCCCCCCTAATTCCTCAAGTTCGCCAACTCCTCAAAGAAAAACTACCTGAATACATGATTCCAGCAGCTTTCGTCTTGCTAGAAACCTTTCCCCTCACCCCCAACGGCAAAATTGATCGTCGAGCCTTGCCAGTTCCTGAAATTACTCCTTCAAGCTTATCAACAGCTTATGTGATACCCCAAACAGAGACACAGCAACAGATTGCCAATATTTGGCGAGAAGTACTCAAGGTGGAAAAAGTAGGAATTTATGACAATTTCTTTGAACTTGGAGGTCATTCATTACTTCTGCTAAAAGTTCACACACGATTGCCAGAAATATCTGCACAAAAAACGTCTATAGTTGAACTGTTTCAATATCCAACTATCTCTGCTTTGTCACAACACTTAATTGAGTTAGAAAGGAAACAAATAACTGATACTAAAATTACTGACCAGGCAAAGATTCGTAGTGCCAGGAAAACCTCTATCAAACAGCAAAGGCTACAAAGACAACAACATCGCAAAAACAAATAAAGGTGCAGCTATGAATCAAATGATTGGAACAAATACTATTGATGATTCAGCGATCGCTATCATCGGTATTTCGGGTCGTTTTCCGAAGGCTCAAGACATGGATAGCTTCTGGAAAAATTTACAAGAGGGTGTGGAGTCTATTGATTTTTTCTCTGAAGAAGAATTATTGCAGGAAGGTATCAACCCTAGCTTGTTAAAAAAACAGAATTATGTTAAAGCGGGAGCTGTAATTTCAGACATCGATCTCTTTGATGCTCATTTCTTTGGCA
>JAAHGR010000242.1 GCA_010672425.1 Symploca sp. SIO2E6 | reverse complement strand
TGGCATCTTGCCAGTACGATAGGTGAGGGGGGAAATGCGATCGCACTCGCACCAGGGTAAAAATTAACACTCATTGCCTCTATTAATCCCAATGGAGTCTATTCCCAATTCCCAATTCCCAATTCCCCATTCCCCATCAATCATGAGAAACACTATAAGCTGTAAGGTGGCAACTTCTCCTCACCAAATAGTGGGTTATTGGGGTTATGACCAACCGGAAGAATTAGCAAAATTACTGAATGTAGTCCTTAATCAGACTTCAGACAACCAGTGGAACCTGAAATCTTTGGTTTCCACTAAGAATATAGTAGCAATTCTGTGTGCAGGAGGATTAACCTCCAACTCACCAACTAATGCCTCATCGGATGCCTGGGTAAAAATTACCCAGAGCAATTTAATTGTGGGTAGGGAAGCCTTTGGAAGAGTGCCGTTTTATTGGACGCAAATCGAACAGGTGATTTGGTTTGCTTCCCGGTTGCAGCTGCTGTTACCGGTGGTAACTTCTAGGGAAGTGAGTATTCCCGCTTTGTACGGCTACAGCTGCTTTTCTTATGTTCCCACACCCCTAACCCCGATTACTAATATCCTGGCTTTACCAGCAGGTACTCAGCAAACTTGGCAAGGTGACGCTGTAGCAGGAACCATTGCTAGTCCCCAAACCGAGCAACTCCTGGAATGGTGTGAGCAAACGGAGCAAATTCAGGATGAAACAGCAGCAATCTCTGAATTACAACTCCTCCTGAAAGCTGGCATCGAACATCAAATTGCGGATCTTGACAATGAGCCGGTAGGTGTGTTTTTATCAGGTGGACTAGACTCTTCGGTTGTGGCAGCATTGTTAGTTCAGGCTGGGGTAAAAGTGCGTGCCTACACTCTCGATTTTGGCAACAGTGGCATTCCCGAATATCCTTATGCTGAACAGGTGGCTCACTGGCTCAACATTCCCCTAATCAAAGTTGATGCAACTCCTAAGCGTATTCAACAGGTACTGCTGCCTACGGTAAAAGCTTTAGATTTACCCTTTGGAGATGGAGTTACGGTTCCCTTGTTTCTCCTCAATCAGGTAGCAAGCCAGGAGACTAGGATGATTTTTAACGGTGAGGGGGGGGATCAGTTGTTTGCTGGTTGGACTAATAAACCCTTGATTGCTGCTACGGTTTACCAAACGGAACATCCCTTAGGCAGAGAATCCTTTGAGCAGCAATATCTCCGAACATTCCATCGACTCTGGGGTTACGAGGAACAGGTATTCCAACCAGCAATCGTGGCACAGCTTCAACATCTCCAACCCCAGGATTGGTTGGACTCGGCTTTAGATGCCACCTCTGCTAGTTCACTACTACACCGTTTGCGTCGTGCCACCCTAATGCTCAAAGGAGCACAAAACATCCACCCACGAGCCACGAATTTGGCCTTTGCCCACGGATTACAAGTGCGATCGCTTTTTTGTGACTTACCTCTGGCACAATGGACATTCCGCCTCTCAGGAGAATTGTGTTTGCAAGGAAGCTGTGAGAAATATATTCTCAAGCGTGCCGTGGAATCCTGGCTACCACCGGAAATCGTCTGGCGACGGAAACGGGGTATGGGGGTTCCCCTAACTTCTTGGTGTCTACATGATTGGTGGCGAAATCTTGGCATGTGGTTAAATCCGGCAATTCTGCAAGCCGAGGGACACTGGCAACCCAAACTAGCTGAACAAATTGTTTTCGGCAAGCTAGGGGGAGCAATCCAAGGTCGTCGCATTGGTGAGATACTCTGGTTACTAATTATGTGGCAATTGTGGCGCTCTCAAGTTTTGGGTGAACCTCTAGGGAAGCGAACCTGGAATCATCCCTTCTGGTTACCTTATCAGTTTTGGAGTTATAGCAAACAATGGATGCAGTAGGGGCGTATTGGTGATCAGCTACGCTGGTGCCGTAGGCAATCGCTAAAATTACTTTATATATACACCTAAATTCTCCCTATTATAAAATAATAGTACTACACAATAATGGGTATTGTAAACAACCAATGACAAACAACAAGGAGCTCTCTTAATGAAAGTTGCAGTCTTCAGCGCCAAAACCTATGACCGCAAGTTTTTAGAAGCTGCTAATATTGATTACGGACACGAATTAGTATTTTTTGAACCAAGTCTGAATATTAACACAGCAGTCTTAGCCTCATCATTTCCAGCAGTGTGTGTCTTTGTCAATGACCAGCTAGATGAGAAGGCATTGCAGGTTCTGCAAGAGCAAGGTACTAGCTTAATCGCCTTACGCTGTGCCGGTTTTAACAATGTAGATTTGACAGCAGCTGCTCAATTAGGGATCACAGTTGTCCGAGTTCCTGCTTACTCACCCTACGCAGTTGCTGAACATACCATCGGACTAATCCTCACCCTGAACCGCAACCTCCACCGGGCTTATAACCGGGTTAGAGAAGGCAATTTTGCCCTTGAAGGACTTTTGGGATTCGACCTGCGCGATCGCACCGTTGGTATTATCGGTACTGGTAAGATCGGCATGATCATGCTCCAGATTCTTAAGGGATTTGGATGTCACTTACTGGCCTATGACTTGTATCCTAATCCAGATTGTGAGGCATTAGGAGCTAAATACGTAGAGCTGACTGAACTCTTCAGTACATCTGATATTATTTCTCTCCATTGTCCTATAACCCCCCAAACCTATCACCTGATTGATCGCCAAGCGTTAGAGCAGATGAAGAAAGGCGTCATGCTGATTAACACTAGCCGAGGAGCCTTGATTGATACCAAAGCAGTAATTGACGCTCTCAAGTCCCGAAAAATTGGTTATCTTGGTTTAGATGTCTATGAGCAAGAATCCAATTTGTTCTTTGAAGATTTATCCAATGAAGTCATTCAAGATGATCTATTTCAACGCCTGCTGACCTTTCCCAACGTACTGATTACTGGTCATCAAGCTTTCTTTACTGACAATGCCCTGCATAAAATTGCCCAGATTACACTCTCCAATATTACAGATTTTGAACAAGGACATCCTTGTCCTAACCAAATTAGTATCAACTGAACGATTCCAGTGTCAACCAGTTGAACGCCTCGACAGTGACAGTGAAGGACTGCTACTGTTGACAAATAACGGATATTTACAACACCGACTTTCTGATCGGCAACTTGCTCATCCCCGCACTTACTGGGTGCAAGGGTCGCGCCTTCCTGATGAAGACGTCTTCCACTGGTTGCGCAAGGGAGTACGGCAGGGTGCAATCGCTAGATGTGAAGGATAACTGTAGCTGTGGGATTTCCTATCCTGTAGCTAATGCAGCACGGCGGAAATAACTGAGCAGTTAAAATCTCCTTGTCTCCCTTGTTTTTTCAGAGCTGTAACCTTTAATCTTTACATGTCAAACTATATGTTCAGTTAGATAGTATACCAAAATTTAGTCATCTTGATAGTAGTAGAGAAAGCTATATTATGTTAGTTTGCCCCAAATGCCAGTCAAAAAACCAAGATACCAACAAGTTTTGTCAAAGATGTGGAACTTCCTTAACCCAGAAACCTTGTCATGAATGCGGCACCGAAGTACCGGTAAATGCCGAAACTTGCCATAACTGTGGTGCTTTAACGGGAACAATTTTTTGGGCAATTATTGCCCAAGAGCCAGATGAGCTGCCATCTCCAGTGGACTCTCCAGAACTCCCAGCTGACCTTACTTTGAACGAACCACAAATAACAAACAACGAACCACAAACAGAAGACGAACCAATAACCCAACCACTATCCCCCCTCAATAGCTCCAATGTACCTGACGGGACTAAGGAAGAAGAAAACCAAGACCATACGTCTGAGCCACAATCTGGGACTATCTATCTAGACTCTCAACAACGTTACCAACTCCTGGAACCTCAGAAATCACCAGAGGCAGCAACTTCAGAGGAACAACATTACATCCTAGCTGGTAGAGTTTTGGACACTCAGCCTTTTCAAGAGTCCCTATTAGACGTGCTAGTGCAAAACGAACAAGCTGAGTCAGACTGGGATGAGCTGATCCCTGCGATGGCACAACCCTATTTTCTTGGTGAAGAATACTGGCCAACTTTGCCAAAAATTCATGATGCCTGGAAACAAGACGGGGAAGCTGTAGTGCTGCTAGAAGACCGTTCCCAGAGGCAAATGATTGTTGATTTGTGGAAGCATGAGGATATCGAGATGGCGCAGATTTTGTACTGGCTCATTCAAATGACCCAACTATGGGAGGTGTTAGAACCTTTCCATTGTCGTCAGAGTTTGTTAGAGATAACCAATCTGCGGGTAGATGAAGACGGGGTACTAACTCTGCAATGTCTCTATCCAGAACCAAAAGACCAGCAACTGACCCTAGAGGATTTAGGGCAGATGTGGCAGCAGCTATTTAGCCAATCCCAGCGAACCCAATTGACAGCTTTAAAAGAAGTTTTCCAACAGTTATCTAGCAATGAAATCAGGAATGTTGACGAATTGCGATCGCGCCTGCAAGAAATAGCAGAACCTCAACCATCCCCAGAGATAGAAACTACTCCGAACGATCTCTCACCCCAGGAAGATCTAGCAATCGAACCTATACGTTTTGAATTACCGGAAGAGCCACCAACGGTTATTCCACCAAAAGCTTTTGGGAATGATGATCATCCCAGCAACGAAAACGATTATGATTCCTTGCAGACGGAAATTCTGCCGATGGAATTGTCTAGTTTGATTGATGCTGGTGACACTGACATCGGTAATCAACGGGAGCATAATGAAGACTCTTTTGGCATTCAGACCACAGTCAAAAAGCTGGAAAATCCTCAGGGTAGGACAGTAGAGGCTCGTGGTTTATATATTCTCTGTGATGGTATGGGGGGTCATTCAGCAGGGGAAGTTGCCAGTGCCATAGCGGTTGAGACCCTCAAGGACTACTTCCAACAAAATTGGTATGACCAGTTTCCCACAGAAGAGACTATGCGAGAGGCTGTGCTTCAAGCCAACGAAGCGATTTACGATGAAAACCAAAAAAATGCTAGTTCTGGCAGTGGTCGTATGGGCACGACTCTGGTAGTGATTTTGGTAGCAAACACCAAAGTCGCGATCGCTCATGTTGGGGATAGTCGTCTTTATCAGGTAACTCGTAAAGAAGGCTTAAAACAGGTTACTGTAGACCACGAGGTAGGACAGCGAGAAATCCAAAGGGGGGTTGAACCAGCGATCGCTTACTCCCGTCCTGACGCCTACCAACTAACTCAAGCTTTGGGGCCGCGCAATGAAGAATTCGTCAATCCGGACGTACAGTTTTTGGAAGTTAATGAAGACACTTTATTTTTATTATGTTCCGATGGTTTGTCAGATAATGATCTAGTAGAAAAATATTGGCAAACTTACCTTACCCCCTTAATCAGTTCCCGTGCCAACCTAGAGCGGGGTGTTCAGGAGTTAATCGATCTAGCCAATGCTCACAATGGTCACGATAATATCACCGCTGTATTAGTTCGGCTCAAGGTACGACCGGATATGAGACGACAGAGACTGTTTTAGTTATTTGTTGTTTGTTATTTGTTGTTTGTTATTTGTCATTAGTCATTAGTCATTAGTAATTGGTCATTGGTCATTAGTTTTTAGTACAAACAACCAACAACCAACAACCAACAACCAACAACAAAACACTATGATAACATTGACCCTTTTAGATCCCCAAGACTCAACTCCTTTACAACAGTGGAATTTTCAACAACCATCAATCATTCGGGTTGGTCGCTCGCCTAATAATGATGTCATTATTAATGATTCCTTAGTCTCACGATATCATCTGGAGCTAAGGACAATGCCTTCCCCATCTGGTAATTCCTGGCAATTACTTAATCATGGGACAAATGGCACGTTTCTTAACGGCATTCTGGTTTCGCGAGCAATTTTGCCGAACAATGCCCTCATTCAACTAGCCAGAGATGGACCAGTGCTCAGATTCCAAATTCAGCCAGTTTCCCCTCCTCTTCCCGCGACTGTTGCCCCGCCACCCAAACGAACTACTTGTACTCACGAAGGAAATCCACCGGGCAATTTGTTTTGCCTACACTGTGGTGAACCATTGGTTGAGATAAAGCAAGTCATTCGCCAATATCATGTATTGCGGACTCTAGGACAAGGGGGAATGGGTACAACCTATCTTGCTTGGGACAAAGCTAAAAGTATTGAGGGATGCCCCAGCTTGTTAGTCCTCAAGGAAATGAATGCCGATATGGCTCAAATTGCCAAAGCTCGAGAACTTTTTGAACGAGAGGCTCGCACCCTAAAAGCACTGAATCATCAAGGAATTCCTCAGTATTACGATTTCTTTGTTGAAGGTGGTAAGAAATACCTAGCAATGGAAATTGTCCACGGTCAGGATTTAGAGCAACGGGTGTTGGAGACCGGTCCAGTGACCTTACAACAGGCAATTGAGTGGATGATTCAGACCTGCGATATCCTAGATTACATCCACTCCTGTAATCCACCACTAATCCACCGGGATATTAAACCAGCTAACTTAATGGTGCGCCATCGGGATAACAAAATAGTAGTGCTTGACTTCGGAGCTGTTAAAGAAATTGGTACAGCCCCAGGCACACGCATTGGCGCTGAAGGGTATAGTGCCCCAGAACAGGATCGAGGTCAACCTGTCACTCAATCGGATCTTTATGCCATTGGTCCAACACTAATTTTTCTACTCACAGGTCATGTACCCCTCAAATATTATCGTAGGCTGAGTTCGGGCTATGGATTTGATGTAAAAAATGTTCCCACTATTACTTCGGAGTTACGGCAGGTGATCGAGCAAGCATGTGAACCAAAACCTCGCGATCGCTACCAAACTGCGAAAGAACTATCAAATGCTTTAAAGTCTTGTCTATAAAAACTTCCCCGCGTCACCGCGTCAGGAAATT
Organism: Symploca sp. SIO2E6; assembly: GCA_010672425.1. GTDB lineage: Bacteria > Cyanobacteriota > Cyanobacteriia > Cyanobacteriales > Coleofasciculaceae > Caldora. The sequence goes on along the minus strand of JAAHGR010000242.1, from coordinate 3,588 downwards.
GAAGATTGAAGATTGAAGATTCTAGATTGACCCACAGTATCCTAAATTTAGGGGCTTGTGACCGTTTTAATTTTTCAATCTACAATCCAAAATCTAAAATCTAAAATCTAAAATCTCTCTGGTCACCGTGTCTGGTGTATCACTCCTCTGGTTCAATTCCTGCTGCTCGAAGTTGTGCTCGTAACCTCTCTACCCGCTGAGCTTCCTGTTGGACTCGCTCTATTCCCCATAGTAATAGGTTTCCCTGTGCATCCCACCACCTTAACCAATAACCAGTCCGATTTTCCCGCTCTCCTTGCCAGACTCCCAGAAATAGCTGCATGGATTCGATCCAATACAACCCGTTTTCTTCCATGATTTGAATAGAGTAGTGGCCATCCTCCTGAAGCCGATAAAGTTCTAAATCCCCCGAGGTTGGCTCAAAAATTGCATAGTATGGCACCTGGAGTACTGCTTCATAATAAAACCATTTGCCTGGGGGATAGGTAGGTTTGCTGGAATATTCCTCTCCCACTGTTTCCGAGAGGAATTCCATCACAATAGTCGGTACATCACCCTCCAAATGGGGTGTATAACTTCGCTCGATCTCTTTTCTATGGACTGTTATCTTCGCAACAAAAGCCCAGTCAGGCGCTTTGACCACAGTTTGCTCATTAACTGTTGCACAAATACCGTAGTTGGTCATGGTAAAGGAGGTATCTGCTATCAGTCCTGCTTGATTCAAACTATCGGTGAGAGCAGCAGCCAGAACTGGTTGATTAATATTATCCACGGGATCATCAGGTAGCCTAAAATCTTCCGGTAGCTTCTCCCACGCGATTTTTAGGGAACGGGTTTGTGGGGCTAGAGGTTGAGCAATAACCATAATTGGGAATTGGGAATTGAGAATTGAGAATTGAGAATTGAGAATTGAGCATCAATGAATGTCTCTCCCAGAAGGGGTGTGGTAAATCAGTAGTTAAGGTTAGCTCAAACTAGGAGCACCAGTGGAGTCCTCCTAATTAGGTAGACAGTAATGAAACTAGCTATGTTAAGAAACGTGAATATTGGTCAAATTTTTAGCTAATGACCAATGACTAATTGTCCTTTGTCCTGTGTCCTGTGTCCTTTGTAGAAATAACCAACGACTAATGACCAATGACCAATAACCAATGACCAATGACCAATAACCAATGACCAATGACCAATGACCATACTCATTCTTCATCCCAGGCTTCCACAGCCAGTAAATCACCAATTGTATCTTGCATAGTGAACTCAAAGTCAAGTAGTTCCTGCTTCCAGTGAGGCCATTCTTCCCCATAGAGCAAGGAAATTTTCCAAATTCGGTCAGTAGGCTGAATAATTTTGGATTCTACTAGTGAGCTTACTTGACGCTGAAACTTCACCATTGGGTGAGTAACTGTTTGAATCATACTCTCTAATGTTAAGTTGAAATGATTTTTACAAATGCTTGGACTTTAAATGCTTCCCGGTTTTTATACTACGCCGGCTTGTAGAGTTATTTTACGGCAGAGGAGCACTTACATATTCTTTTAGCGCATTTTGGTTGGTAATGGCAAGTGTTTTTTGGGAATTGTACGGTAATTACTACCATCCAAGTCCAGCTATAATGGTGGAACCTGTTTTTCGATGTGCTATATCCCTCAACTCTACCTTAAGATAGTTGTTAACTCCTAAGGAGCACATTATCCCAAATCATGTTGGGTTTTGGTCACTTCGCCAACACCAGCTGGCTACTTTGGCCAAGCTGTTTTAGCCGAGGAGCATCTACTGCGCAAACCTACTTATCTCCACCAAGGAATGAAACTTTTTCCCTGGCTTTATTGTAATCTCCCTCATATCCAGAGAGAATCCAACGAGCCTTTGCTCCTAATCAAATATTTTATTTTACCCAAAAAATATCATTTGTGCCAACTTAGTATAGAGCACCAAAACAAAGTCCAAGGCCATGAAGATACTACTGAAGGTAGATATTGTCAGATGTTTTATCTGTCGTAAGACTGATTGCTAGCCAAGATAGCCTTGTTACGGCTTGCGAGACTTTATTTGTTTTGTACGACCAACTAAATGAATACCAAATCCATGACATTCCGTTTTCCCTTAGCATTGGCTGAGGAAGTTTCTTCTTTAGCCAAGGCAAGGGGAATGGACAAAACTACTGTGGTTGTTGAAACTCTGACTAAAGCCTTTGGTCTACCATTTTCGACACCTGCATCAGTAACCACCGAAGCACTTCAGCAACAGCTCAATCAGCTCGAAAACAAAATTCGTACTGTCTCAGAGCAGTTGGCTGAATTAAGGGCAAAGACTCATCTAGATAACAACACCCTAAGTATCATAGCAGCACTAGAGCAGTCTATCGCATCATTTGAGTCGTTAGGTGCTATGGCGGCTCAAGATTCTATGATCGCTCAAGAAACCGGAGAAGATCCTCTGTCTTGGGATACAAAGGAAGACTCAGTATTTTCCTTAGGAGTAGATACTCACAAGTTTGAAGATAGTTTTCCCGAAGATCATCAAGCACATGATCAACGGCAACTGATTACTCAGCTTATCCATCATGCAGGAACTCTTGAGCAAATTCTCTGTGCTGCTCCAGACCTAATTTTTGTCCATGATCGCTTAGGGCGGTATACGTATATTAACCCTGCAGGTGCGCGAGCATTGGGGTTTGAGCGGAGCTACGTCATTGGTAAGACATTCCAGGAATTGGACTTCTTTCCGAAAATTGCCCAGTCCTTTGCTGCTCAAAGAGAAGCAGTATTTACTACTGGACGAGCTGTCAATGATGAGTTGAGCATTGCCACAGTTCACGGTAACAGGGACTATGATTACATCCTCAGTCCCATCCAGAGTGCTGATGGGAGTATCGATTCAGTTGTTTGTGCCGCTAGGGATATCACAGAGCGCAAGCAAATGGAAACAGCTTTGCGAGAATCAGAAGAAAAGTACCGTCATTTGTTCGAGTTTGCCAACGACTCAATCTTTATCATTGATGCTTCAACCCGTCGCTTCTTGAACGTTAACTGGAATGCAGCTAGGCGACTAGGTTACACTCGCCAAGAATTGCTCCAGTTATCGGTAGATGAAATCGGGTTGCTCATGAGTGATGAGCGTCGTCATGCGATTGTACAAGAATTGCGGACAACTGGTCATATCACCTTTGAATGCGTTTACCGCTGCAAAGATGGCATAGAAGTACCAATGGAAATCAGCAGTCGAGTTATTGAATATGGTAATCGATTGGCTTTCCAAAGTTTCGTTCGTGATATTACTGAATGCAAGTCAGTAGAGAAGGTATTACACAATGGAGATGGGGAATGGGGAATGGGGAATGGGGAATAGGGAATAGGGAATTGAGAATTGAGAATGGGGAATTGAACTCATTACTCATTACTCATTACTCATTACTCATTACTCATTACTCATTACTCATTACTCATTACTCATTACTCATTACTCACCGTTCGCCCATTTTAAAATAAGGTTATAAAAATGGGCAATTGTTGAGGGGTTTGTGGGCTCAACCGTAGGTATTTGGGGTTGTTTATTGACCCAATGCCTAGGTGGAAGTAATTCCATTAT
>JAAHGR010000241.1:8796-10514 GCA_010672425.1 Symploca sp. SIO2E6 | reverse complement strand
TAGCCACTGGTCGAAGGTTTCGCGTTGTGCGTCGGTAGGAATTAGCTTGTACTCGTAAGTTAGATTTAACATTCTATCATGATAACACTTACCTGAATAAATGCACCCCCGTTTATTCAGGCTCCTCAATGGTAGCTGTATATTTTGAAAAGCCGTCCTAGAAGGACGGGGCTTGAATCCCATTATTTTGGTCATAAATTTTTGGCATATGTCCACTTGTCTACTTTCCTTCCTTGTCTTATAATATCAAGTGATGAGCTCACCAGACGCCGGGGCGGGTTTGGCTAATTTATCGTTGAAGAGAAAGATATTGAGCGAACCCGCCCCTACATGTAGGTTGGAATAGTTTATAGGCGCACATCTTTTCCATTATTCAGAATAGTAGCAAATAATAATCACCAATTGCAAGCAATAAAAACAAATGCACTCTTCTAGATGCCAGTGCCACGTATTCTCTGATTGTTTCTAAGCTAAGGTGCATCTAATTTATACTGCATTTACCTCATCAGTTATGAGTGGAACAGGCATCTTGCCTGTCAGAATAGAAGAGGAGGATTAGATAAGATACCGTAGGGGCGGGTTCACCAACCATCTAGCACATCGACCAGCCAATGAGATAAACCCGCCCCGGTATGACCCAAGATGAGCTCACCAGACGCCGGGGCGGGCTTGGCTAAGTTATCGTTGAAGAGAAAGATATTGAGCGAACCCGCCCCTACATGCAGGTTGGAATAGTTTATAGGCGCACACTTTTTCCATCGTTCAGAATAATAGCAAATAATAATCGCAATTACAAGCAATAAAAAAAATGCACTCTTCTAGATGCCAGTGCCACGTATTCTCTGATTATTTCTAAGCTAAGGTGCATCTAATTTACACAGCATTTACCTCATCAGTTATGAGTGGAACAGGCATCTTGCCTGTCAGAATAGAAGAGGAGGATTAGATAAGATACCGTAGGGGCGGGTTAACCAGCCATCTAGCACATCGACCAGCCAATGAGATAAACCCGCCCCGGTATGACCCAAGATGAGCTCACCAGACGCCGGGGCGGGGAAAGCCTAAGTTATCGTTGAAGAGAAAGATATTGAGCGAACCCGCCCCTACATGCAGGCTGGAATAGTTTATAGGCGCACACTTTTTCCATTATTCAGAATGATAGCAAATAATAATCGCAATTACAACTTAGCGAGATGCGTCGATTTTTGGATTGAAAGGCTTGTCTGGCAATGTTTTCAGGGTAATTTTCACACAATTCCCTTCCCCGTCTCCTTGTCGTCTATTGGTATAGTAAATACCACTTAAATTTGGAGTTTGTAATTAGCGATGGCATCTACAACATTGTCATCATTGGCTTCAAATTTATAGAAGAGGAGGATTAGATAAGATGCCGTAGGGGCGGGTTCACCAACCATCTAGCACATCGACCAGCCAATGAGATCAACCCGCCCCGGTATGACCCAAGATGAGCTCAATAGACGCCGGGGCGGGGAAAGCCTAAGTTATCGTTGAAGAGAAAGATATTGAGCGAACCCGCCCCTACATGCAGGCTGGAATAGTTTATAGGCGCACATTTTTTCCATTATCCAGAATAATAGCAAATAATAATCGCAATTACAAGCAATAAAAAAAATGCACTCTTCTAGATGCCAGTGCCACGTATTCTCTGATTGTTTCTAGGCTAAGGTGCATCTAATTTATACTGCATTCACCTCATC